>NZ_CAQLEL010000100.1:0-13271 GCF_948826705.1 uncultured Ligilactobacillus sp. | reverse complement strand
TCGCTGCTTTGTTAGTTCCGACTGATGAAGAATTGATGATCTCACGTGATATCGAAGTGATCAAGCTCCAAGAACAAAAAGAAATTTCGGGCAAAAAGCCTTTATTATAGGCATTTTCTCTCTAAGTTTCAACTTTGGTACGTTCCAATATCCAAAATGGTTGACATCTCCCAAGAAAACGTTATTATAGAAGTGTAGAAAGAAATTAACAAAGGAGATCTCGCCATGACTGTAGATTACTCATCTAAAGAATATTTAAACAAACTCGATGCTTACTGGCGTGCCGCTAACTATGTTTCTGTGGGACAACTTTACTTAAAAGACAATCCCTTATTACGTCGCCCACTTGAAGCATCTGACGTGAAAGTCAAACCGATCGGCCACTGGGGTACGATCGCTGGGCAAAACTTTATCTATGCTCACTTGAACCGTGTTATCAATAAATACGATCTTGATATGTTCTATGTCGAAGGTCCAGGTCACGGTGGTCAAGTTATGGTCTCTAACTCATACCTTGATGGTAGTTATACTGAACTTTTCCCAGAGATCACACAAGATGTTGAAGGTATGAAGAAACTCTTCAAACGCTTCTCATTTCCAGGTGGGATCGCTTCTCACGCTGCACCTGAAACTCCGGGTTCGATCCATGAAGGTGGCGAATTAGGGTACTCTATCTCCCACGCAACTGGGGCTATCTTAGATAATCCTGATCTGATCGTTGCTGCTGTTATTGGTGACGGTGAAGCTGAAACTGGTCCATTAGCTGCTTCTTGGATGTCAAACAAGTTCATCAACCCTGTAAATGACGGGGCGGTGTTACCGATCTTAGACTTAAATGGCTTCAAGATCTCTAACCCAACGATCTTGTCACGTGAATCAAATGAAAACTTACGTAAGTACTTCGAAGGCCTTGGCTGGGATCCGATCTTTGTTGAAGGTACTGATCCTGAAAAAATGCACCCAGAAATGGCTGCTGGCTTAGACAAAGCTATCGAAAAGATCAAAGCTATCCAAGAAAATGCACGTAAGAACAATGACAATTCATTACCTGTATGGCCAATGATCGTCTTCCGTGCACCTAAGGGCTGGACTGGTCCAAAAGAGTGGGATGGTAAGCCGATCGAAAATTCATTTAGAGCTCACCAAATTCCGATCCCAGTTGACCAAAACGATATGCAACATGCTGATGCTTTAGTCGAATGGTTGGAAAGCTACCACCCAGAAGAATTATTTGATGAAAAAGGTGCTTTGATCCCTGAATTAGCTGAATTGACACCTAAAGGCAACAAACGAATGGCAATGAACCCACATACGAATCCTGGTTCATTGATCCGTGACTTAGCTTTACCTGATTTCCGTAACTATGCTGTTGATACGACAACTCCAGGTAAGAACAAAGAACAAGATATGACTGTTTTAGGTCGTTACCTTGAAGATGTTGTTAAATCAAACGCTGCTAACAAGAACTTCCGCATCTTTGGACCTGACGAAACGATGTCTAACCGTTTAGCCCCACTCTTCAAAGAAACAAACCGTCAATGGATGTTAGATATCAAAGAACCTAACGATGAATTTATGGCACCACAAGGTCGGATCATCGATTCACAATTATCTGAACACCAAGATGAGGGCTTCTTAGAAGGTTACGTCTTGACTGGTCGCCACGGTTTCTTCGCCTCATACGAAGCTTTCTTACGTGTTGTTGACTCCATGTTGACCCAACACTTCAAGTGGTTGCGTAAAGCTAAAGAAATTCCTTGGAGAACAGAAGTGCCTTCCTTAAACGTGGTGGCTACTTCAACAGTATTCCAACAAGATCACAATGGTTACACTCACCAAGATCCAGGTCTTTTAGGTCACTTAGCTGATAAGAAACCTGAATTTATCCGTGAATACTTGCCTGCTGATGCAAACTCCTTGTTGGCTGTCTTTGACAAAGTCCTAAATGATCGCGACAAGATCAACTTGATCGTTTCATCTAAGCACCCACGTGAACAATTCTACTCAGCTGCTGAAGCTAAAGAATTAGTTGACAAGGGTCTTAAGATCATCGATTGGGCTTCAACGGATCAAAACGCTGAACCAGATATCGTCTTTGCAGCGGCTGGGACAGAACCTAACTTGGAGACCTTAGCTGCGATCTCGATCTTGCATGAAAAATTACCTGACCTCAAGATCCGCTTCATCAATGTTGTTGACTTGTTGAAACTCAGAAGTCCTAAAGTTGACCCTCGTGGTTTGAGTGATGATGAATTTGATATGTACTTCACTAAAGACAAACCAGTTGTCTTTGCCTTCCATGGTTTTGAAGGTTTGATCCGTGACATCTTCTTTGATCGCCACAACCACAATCTAAAGATCCATGGTTACCGTGAAAATGGTGACATCACAACACCATTTGACATGCGTGTCCTAAACCAAATGGATCGTTTCGACTTAGTGAAATCAGCTGTCTTGAGCTTGCCTGACCCAGATAAATATGGCGAATTAGTTGCTGAAATGGACAGCATCATTGCAAAACATCACCAATACATTCGTGATGAAGGTACTGACCTACCTGAAGTCGAAGCTTGGGAATGGAAACCATTGAACAAATAATTTTGATACTAAACAAAAAAAGTCCTGTTTTTTCAGGACTTTTTTGTTTACTTTCAAATCGATCTTGCACTAGAATCTAAGCAGAAATGGGGGAATTTATCATGACAACTCTCTACTGTGTTCGACACGGACAAAGTGAGGCTAATTTAGCACAGATCATGCAAGGTAGCAAGATCGACACACCACTGACCAAACTCGGCCAACAACAAGCTTTGAATGCTAAAGCCAAACTAGCCACCGTAAGCTTTGATGCAGTCTATGCCAGTCCGCTCAAACGCGCCGTCCAAACCGCTAAGCTCATCAGCTCAGCGACCCCAACTTTAGATGAACGGCTAGTCGAGTTTGACTATGGGACTTGGGACGGCCAACCTTTGACCGACCTTTATACTAAATATCCAATGTATTTTGATGAACATCATAACTTATTGCCTAACTCATGGGAAGTTTCAGGGGGACCGACATATGCGCAAGTCACTGCTAAACTTGAAAGTTTTTTAGCTGAAGTCACTAAGAAGCATCCCGACCAGACACTTTTAGTCGTCAGCCACGGTTTTACACTCAAATTACTGGCAGCGTTACTTTTAGATATCAGAAATTTGCAAAACCTAAGCGAACCAGCTAATGCCTCGCTCACTAAATTATTGGTAACACCTAATACCCAGACCCTAGTCTATTATGGAAAGTAGGTGCAAAGCTATGCAACGCTTTAAAGCTTTAGTTCAAGCTCAAACTACCTTACTGACGGTCTTGCCTCTACTCTTAGGAACGATCATGGCAGCTTATTATTATCACCATGTAAATCTCGGCGAGACTTTCTTGTTGATGCTTTCAGCGATCTGCTTTCATTTAGCGGTCAATGGGCATAATCAATTAAGTGACTATCGCCGTTACCAAAACTCGTCCACGGTACAAGATAGCACTAATAATATTATCAAACGCTTCGATATTTCGATCCCATGGGCCTACAGCGTATTGGGCATATTAATGCTTATCTTTTTGATAAGTGGACTGTATCTTGCCTACTTAAGTGGTTGGCCTCTACTATTGTTAGGGTGTTTGAGTTTTTTGGTCGGCTATTGTTATTCTGGCGGTCCCTATCCACTACTCAAAACACCTTTAGGCGAGCTTTCTTCAGGTCTAGCGATGGGTTTAAATATTCCCTTGCTCGGGATCTATATCAATATCTATAATGCTCCGACTTACAATAATTGGTTTTGGCTAACGGGGAGCGTCGTCGCCTTGCCTGCTGTCTTTACGATCGCTAACATCATGCTAGCCAATAATATCTGCGACAAAGATGAAGACGTTGTGATCGGGCGTAAGACCCTTGCTTATTATCTAGGCACCAAGCACAGTTTGACTTTGTTGCAAGCTAATTATGTGTTTAGCTATCTGGGACTGCTCTTAAGTGCGGTCCTTGGTTATCTGCCCTGGCTCATTTTATTGTCTCTCTTCACGGTCAAAAGTGACTATCAGCTAGTCCAAGGCTTTGTCAAAGCACCAAATAAAGTCACAACTTTCCCGCGTAATGTTTTGCTGTTTCATAAGATCGTCGGCCTCGAAGTCATCTTGGGCTTACTTGGTTTGTTACTGTGATAAAAGGATAACTATAGCTAGCAATGTTAAAGCACTTCTCTAAGCTGCCTAGCCAAATGTGTTCGATAAATAAATAGGCAAGTGACCCACTACGCTGAAGCATGGTGGGTCACTTGCCTATTTATACAGTTCTGACTGCATTAGTTCACACTTTTTATACCTTAACTTTATTCAATAACAATGAGCTACCAACGACTGAGATCGAGCTAAAGGCCATCGCTAAGCCGGCTAATTCTGGGCTAAGCGTCAAGCCCCAAGCCATAAAGACACCAGCTGCGATCGGGATCCCGACCACATTATAGATCAATGCCCAAAATAAATTCAATTTGATCCGTTGGAAGGTCTTTTGGCTTAACTTCAAAGCTTTAACGACACCCATGAGATCATTTTGCACTAAGACGATCCCACCAGCTTCGATCGCAATATCAGAACCAGCTCCCATTGCGATCCCAACATCCGCAGTCGTCAAAGCAGGTGCATCATTGATCCCATCCCCAACAAAGGCAGTTTTACCTTGTTTTTGTTCTTGTTCGATGTAGTTTGCCTTTTCTTGTGGTAAGACTCCAGCAATAACTTCATCGATCCCAACTTCTTTAGCGATCGCTTGGGCTGCCCGCTTGTTATCACCTGTCAACATCACTGTCTTTAAGCCCTGAGCTTGTAATAATGCCAAAGCCTGCTTAGAAGTCGGCTTCGGGGCATCTTGAATAGCGATCATACCAATAACTTTATCCGCTAAACCAACTAGTGAAACGGTTTTGCCTTGAGCTTGTAATTCATGGAGCGTTTGTTGTTGTTCAGTGGTCAATTCATCATCACCTAAGAGGCGTTCATTCCCGATAAAAGCTACCTGACCTTCAAATTTGGCAGTCACACCCATCCCTTTTTGGGCTTTAAAGTCGGTCACTGGACTTAATTTTAACTGTTCTTGTTTTGCTTGTTCTAAGATCGCTTGAGCTAATGGATGTTCTGAAGTAGCTTCTAAACTAGCTGCCACCGTCAAAACTTGTCCACTATCTTCACCGACTACATCAGTTACGACTGGCTTACCTTCAGTGATCGTCCCTGTTTTATCTAAGACGATCGTTTTTAATTGATCAACTAACTCTAAAACTTCACCATTTTTGATCAAAACACCCATTTTAGCACTCCGACCCGTTCCGACCATCAAAGCTGTCGGGGTCGCTAACCCCAGCGCACAAGGGCAAGCGATCACGATCACAGCGATCGCGTAAAGCAAAGCCGTGATCGCACTTGCACCTAAAAAGACATACCAAACAACATAAGTTACGATCGCTAGGATCATTACTAACGGGACAAAATAATTTGAGATCTTGTCCGTTAAGTTTTGGATCGGCGCATGACTGGTCTGAGCTTTTTTGACCAATTCGACGATCTGAGATAGTAATGTTTCTGCACCAACTTTTTTGGCTTCAAATACCAAAGTTCCATCAGTATTTAACGTTGAGCCGATAACTGGCTCACCTTTTGTTTTTTCAACGGGCATACTTTCTCCTGTCACCATCGATTCATCAACTAAAGAATCGCCTCTGACAACGATACCATCAACAGCGATCTTTTCACCCGGCTTGACCAAGATCAGATCACCAACTTTAACTTGATCTAAAGGTATCTTGACTGGTTTACCAGCTTGTAAGATCGTCGCTTCTTTAGCTTGCAGATCGAGGAGCTTTTCGACAGCACTCGAAGCGTTGTTGCGCATTCTTTCTTCAAAAACTTGCCCTAATAAAACAAAGACCGTGATGAAGGCGGCACTTTCAAAATACACCGGGCGCCCTGTTGCCATCGCAAAGATACTATAAAAATATGCAACTGCCGTCCCTAATGCTACCAATGTATCCATATTGGCATTATGATGCTTAAAGGCAGCATAGGCACTGCGCCAAAATGGATAAGCAGCAAAAGCCATGATCAATGTCGTCGTGATCAGTGCGATCCAATTGTAGCTAGGTATCATCACACCAAAGGGCATCAAGAACATATCCACCAACATCGGTAGCGACAAGACTAGTGCAAGCCAAAAACGTTTTTGATATGACATCATTTAACGATCACCTTCCCATGAAACATGTTCATCCCACAAGCATAGTTGAATTCACCCGCCTTATGCGTATCGATCTTGATCGCATGGTCTTGATCTTTTGGCAAGGTCTCATTGATCCCAAAGTCTTCAAAGACGACTTTTTCTAAACATGCTGATGGATCTTTGCGTTCAAAGACGATCTCAGCTGGGACATCCTTTTTCAAAACAACAGTGTTTGGTGTATACCCCCCATCAACTACAACTTTTACTTTTTGCAAATTTTTATCTTTCATCGTTGCACTTACCTCTTTTTGTTCATGATCGCCAAAGAACCACCAACTGATAAATCCGATCAAAACGACTGCTACAACTAGTGTCAATACCTGTGCCATTTACTTCTCCCTCTTTCGTTTACATTTGTAATCACAACTATATGATACACCTAAGTTTACAAATGTCAATAAAAAAGTTCAGCCTCTTGTGCGACTGAACTTTCACATATTATTTATTTTGCCAGCGTAAGCAATACCGCTCTAAACCGCTGATCGTCAAAAACAAAAGAAATGAGACCACGCTGATCACAATGATCCCGCCAAACATCGCTAAGTAATCCAGACGATTCCACTGGTCCATGATATAGTAACCCATACCATACTGTGTCCCATACATCTCCGTGAAAAACAGCGTGGCAATGGCAGTCCCTAAAGCGATCTTTAGCGCAGAGAAAAAGCCCGCCAAACTCGCTGGTCCCGTTACATTGATAAAAGTCTGCCACCGATTTGCTGCCAGCACATCTAGCACTTGATACATCGTAGGTGGGATCTGTTTGACTGCATCTCGGACTCCGATGATAATTTGAAAAACGATGATCAAAGTGATCGTAATGATCTTTGAGGCATTGCCTAAGCCCGCTAACAACATGATCACGGGCAAGAAAGCGATCTTTGGAATCGGATACGTAAAATACACCAAAGGTTCAAATAAAGCTCCAAATTTAGGCAACCGGACACTCATGATCCCCAATGGGACCCCAATGAGTGTCGCAAACACTAAACTCATTGCTAGACGATACAAACTAAAGTAGATATTCCACCATAGATCTATATTCAGCAAGTGCGGAAAATACATATATACAGCCCAAGGTGACGGCAAAAGTGGTCGATCCACGAACCAAGCCCCAAGTGCCCACAAAACATGCAAGATCACCACAGCATACAGTAATTGCAGTCCACGTTTTACCATAATGTTGACACCAACCCTTCTAATTTCGTCAAAGCCGGGGTCAAGATCTCTGATCGGTCACGTTTAGCAAATGAGATCTCTTGGAGTGGATTTTCAATTAAACGTGGCTGATCTTTGGTCAAGATCAAGATCTGATCACTGAGTTGTAAAGCTTCTTTCAGATCATGCGTGACCATTAATGTTGTTACTGGGCTTTGTTGCCACTGGGCTAAAAACAACTGTTGGGCTCGGCGCTTGATCACCGTATCTAAAGCTGAGAAAGCTTCATCCAACAATAATAGATCAGGTGTCAAAGCAAAGGCCCGCGCTAAGGCTACCCGTTGCTTTTGGCCCCCAGAAAGCTGACTGGGATAACGAGTTAAAACGTCTGTCAATTCCAAGGTCTCACACAGCTGCTGTATTTTTTTGGTATCCAGCTTTTGTCCTCTGAGCTTAGCCCCTAGTTTGATGTTTTGTAGGACACGTTTCCAAGGTAATAAGCCATAATCTTGAGGTACCAGTGCAAGTGTCGCTTGCTTAGGCGTGACTGGTTCAGAATTTAAATAGATCTCACCACTATGAGGCAATAAGCCTGCGATCGCATTTAAAAGCGTCGTTTTTCCACTACCAGATGGACCCAAAATAGCTAAGATCGTCTGTTCAGGAAGCGTCAAGCTAAGATCGGTGATCACTTGACGTTTCGCATATCCGATCGTCAAGTGTTCAAGTTCAAACATTACTTAGCCACCGGTAATTGGTAGTGACTAGCATCAATATCATTTTTCAAGATCCCCTCTTCTTTAGCATAGTTGAAGGCTGCTTGAAGCATCTTAGCTGGTACACGCCCAGCTTTTTCATAATGAGGCAATGTGTAGTTTTTAGCGACAGTTTCAGGGAACCCTAGGTCTTTGGTCAAGATCGCTTGATAATCGCTAGCTTTGTGCTTATTGATCTGAGCAACTGCCTTATTATATGCTGTCGTCAATTTTGCCAAAGTGGCCCTGTCATCGCCTAATTTCTTATCCACACCAAGGATCGTTGTTTGGTAAGTCTTAGGATCACTTTTAGCGATCTCTTTTAAGCCACTTGCTTTAGCCATACTCAAAAATGGATCAGGCAAGATCGTGGCATCAGCTTGCTTTTGTTCAACTAATTGCAAACGGGCTGGAATAGCTGGGACTTCTTTGATCGTTACGTCATTAGCGGAAAGGCCATTTTGCTTTAATTGTTGATATAGATAAAATGTTGGGGTTTGACGTGGCAAAGTTGCAACTGATCTACCTTTAAGGTCAGCCACATTTTTTACACTATCATCACTTGTGACGATCCCAAAATAACCTGTCAAGCCAGTAGCACTCTTCCAACCTAGGTCACCATTGACATAACTAGCTAAAGCGACCACATCAGTCACAGCAGCATCCAATTGTCCTCCAGAGATCGCTGCATCACGCTCTTTAGGTGATTTAAAGTTAGTTAATTTGACATCTAAACCTTGATCTTTAAAATATCCTTCTTTTTGAGCAACATATAATGGCAAAGAATCTGGTGCCGGCATCGTTCCAATATTTAAAGTAACTTTTTTATCAGAGCTTGCTGAAGAAGAGCTATTTTTGACGGCATCTTCACTCGGAGCGCACGCACTCAAAGTCAAGACGACCAATAAAAAGGCGCCTAATGTAGTAAGTAATTTAGTGTGTTTCACCAATAACATCTCCATCCATAAATTTTTAGTCACTGAAAGTTTAAGAAAAAAATTATCAACTGTCAACTAAAGTACTCAGTGTGCAAAAATGCGCTTTGAGCCGTACAGATAGCCTAGGAGTGGCTATGATGCGTCTTTTGCATCATTGGCTACCCGTAGCTATCTAGGCTCTGCATTTTGGAGGACAAGACCCCACGAAATAACAAGGACTCCATCACAATGCAAAAATACACATCATGATAGAGTCCTCGTTATTCATGCACCCAGCTAATGTTTGCCCTTGACAGCTAATTTAACTTTAAAACCAAAGACTTCTTTGAAAATGCCACTTTTGTTCAACAAGGCGATATACAACAGAACAAAAGCCCCGCCAAAGAGCGCTGCATACAAGAAGGCAGTTAATTTATTTTGTGGTAAATAGACTAAACTGATCAATTTATTTGTCAGATAAGCCGCTAAAGCCACCAATAGATTGATCACAATGATCAACTTCACATTTTTCATCTGACCTCTTACCAGGTAATGCTTCTTTATCTGGCCATACACCCCTAAGGAGATCAGTAAAAATGACACTGTCGTTGCACTTAAAGCACCGTACGCCCCAAAAAGATAGGTAAACGGAACTTGTAAGGCTAATTTCAAAATGATCCCTAAAGTCAAATAACGTACAGCTAGGCGATGTTTGCCAAGTGATTGGACGATCGTAAAGAAGTCTGTAAACAAAGCCAACGCAATACTTGTGACTAAGGCATACGCTAACAAGTTAGCTCCCAAATGACTAAAGGGGAAAAATACCCCATTTACTTCCCACGACAATACCGCTAGTAATAGCGAACTTGGCAAAAGTGTCAGTAGCATCAATTCGATGTTTTGTGCGATCGTTTTACCGATCTGATGCTTTTCATTACGCTTGGCCAAAGTTGCTAATAACGGCAAAGAAGATTCAGAGATCGCGATCGTTAACGAGATAACGACGGTCGTGATCTTACTTGGGTTAGCTGAAAAATACGTGTATAGATCCTGGGCTTGTAGTGCATCCAATCCCGTCAGATCGACCATGATATCTTTAAAGGTCAGCTGATCGATGAATTGGTAGATCGTGATCGCTGAACCAACGAAGATAAATGGTAAAGCTTCTTTGAAAATATTTTTAAAGATCGTAAAGACATGCATATCGTGAGCGGGAACACTTTCATGGTAAAGCTTTCGGTAATGTCCCATGCGCTTTTTTAAGTAGGCGATCAAATATATGTAACTTGCCAAAGCCCCGATAAAAGTCGCAAACGTACTGTAATTGACCGCTTTGATGTAACTTCCATGTTGGATGAGCATGATCCAATAAGTTGCCCCCAAAATAAAGAGAACTCGGATCAATTGTTCCCATAATTGAGAAACGCCCATCGGTTGCATATCGGAATTCCCTTGATAAAAGCCCCGGATCATACTCATCGGTGGCAAAATGATCAAGGTCGGCACCATCACCCGGATCGCGGTTGTCGCTACCTCAGTCGAAACGACCGCACTTCTTTGCGCGATCATTGGGGCAAAAAGATAGAGCAATAGCCCACACAACGAACCTGTAAAGAGCATGAACAACATCCCATATTTAAAAACATGGACACTATCTTTAAAGCGGTTTTGCCCATTATACTCAGCAACTTGGCGTGCGATCGCAGTTGGAAAGCCAGCTACTCCGAGTGATAGAAAAAGAGCATACGGTGTATAAGCTACATTAAAAATAGCTTGGGCAGCATTTTGATCACTAGTCGAACCGATCATCATCAGCCACGGGATAAGATATATGATCCCTAAGATCCGTGAAAGGATACTCCCAAGCATCATCCAAAAAGTTCCGGATAATAGTTTGTTTTTCATTTCGATTCTCGCTTTTCAATTTAAGATCAGTATTTAGCCAAAATTTTGGCTACACATTAGACATTATATACCATAATAAAAAAATTTTCTTTTAAATCAACAAAAAAGCCGATCATGACTTCTACATCATGATCAGCTAAGATCGCGGTAAAAATAAACCATATCCTTCAAACAGATACCCTCAGAATAGATCAGCTGTTGGTAACTCAAAAAGAAATCAGGTTCGATGCGCAAAAAGCGAAAACCATTGCGCAGATAAAACCGCATGTTATTCAGATCAGCATCACCGGTACCAACGATCAAACGTTTGACCTGTGCACTTTGAGCTAAGATCGCATATTCGACAAGTCTTGTGGCGATCTTTTGGCGTTGAAATTTAGGCAAGACCGCTAAATTCTTTAATTCAAATGTGGTCTTCTCTTCAGTTGGTACGATCAAAGCTACACCCACTGTTTGCCCAAATTTCTTAGCTAAATATAGATCTCCTGTCTGCAAATACGTTTGCACTTTAGTTTCATCTTCATCACCCAATAACAGTAATTTTAAAAACTGTTCTCTGTTAGTACCATGATACTGCTCTAGTCTAAATTTAACAATGAAGCAGCATCTTCATCCACGATCACCGTTACATTTGGATGCTTTTGCAAAATACTTGCGGGAACATCTATCGTCACTTCACCTTTGACCATCGCTTTGATCGCTTCTGCTTTGTTTTTGCCAAATGCTTCAAGCAAGATCTTCTTGGATTTCATGATCTCGCCGATACCCATTGAATAAGCATATTTAGGCACATCTTCGTAGTTGTCAAAGTAACGTGAATTGGCTTTGATCGTTGAGTCGGTCAAATGGATCTTGGAAGTCGTTGAATCAAAAGCACTTCCTGGTTCATTGAAACCAATATGTCCATTTTCACCGATCCCTAGAAGCTGTAGATCGATCGGATTGTCTGCGATCACTTGGCTATAACGCTTAGTCTCGGCTTTTGCATCAAGGTTCGTGCCATCTGGCAAGTAGGACTTCTTGAATGGCTTTTTGTCAAAAAGATGATGTTGCATGTAGTAGTGGTAGCTTTGTTCATCATCAGGGGCTAAGCCTACATACTCATCCAAATTGACTGAAACATCATCGCTAAAGTCAAGGTCGCTTGCAACTATCTGTTCATAAGTTGTTTCTGGTGTCCCACCAGTCGCTAAGCCAAAAACTTTGGCACCGCTATCATGTTCTTGTTTAAAAATTTCTGCTGCCTTTTTGCCACCTTCAAATTTGTCTTTAACTACAATAATTTCCATGGTCCATTCATCCTTCCGTATTGGTATAGTCCAATTATAGTTCTAAGTGTGTCTAAATGCAAGTAATATGTTTTTGATACTTTTAATTAAGTTTTATCTTAGCGCAAAAAAAGCCACTTGAACTCAAGTGAACTTTTACGATACATTATTCCACCAAAAATTTATCATAAATCTCATAGCCTCATGTTCTTTAAGACCTGCTAGTATTCATCAAATAGATGCTCTTCTTACGACTATCCCCCTCTTTGATCATATGCTTAAACTAGCCATCCATTGTCTTTTCTTTGTACCTCGTTTCTAACATGAGTTTCCACTTCTTGTTCGTACTCTATATAATTTTTCTTCTTTCCAGCATCATTTTTCAACTCAGCGACCAATTTGTCCTTCAAAACATAGCAATGTCAAAAAATGAGAGGGCCCAGTGCATGCACAGCAGAGTGGTCCCTCTCATTATCTATACGGTGCTGACCGTACTTACATTATTAAACTCAGGATCACACCTAAAACGATCAAAGTCCCTACTAAAACTAGTGCTTGCCGAGTCTTAATACGTTGGTCAGATCTATCTTTCATAATGTTCACCTAAAAGATCTGTTTTGCATAATGCTCAAACAGTATGACAGTCGCTTCTAACGTATGATGCGCTTCTGATAATTCATAGTATTTAAGGTTCGCAGCATTAAAACCACGATACTTTTTCATCTGCTATATAAAACGTGAACAAACGTAATCAAATATATCAAATGATTACATTTGAGAAAGAAATATAGCTTTTCCTTTCCTAATTTTATTTACTACCATCAACACTAGTATTCCCATATCCTAACAAGAGGGTAATGACATTGACTAGCTCAGATAGCCTAAGGGTGTAGCTCACCCCGTTATATTTTTAACCTATTAAAGCCAAAAGATTTTTTACTGCATTTTCATCTCTATCCATAACTGC
>NZ_CAQLEL010000099.1:0-4831 GCF_948826705.1 uncultured Ligilactobacillus sp. | reverse complement strand
CTTTGGTCCACGCTTCATCTCGCATACCAGCGACCACTAACGTGATTAGTGCTAGGACGCCAGCCCAGCCAACCACCCATTCTTCGTGTGGTAAGAATCCAGCTAGCATGATGCCTGCTAATACTGCTAAGATGTAGCTACCATTGATCTTCATAATCGTTTATCTCCTTTCTGATAGCGTTCTAACAACGCTTTGACATCAACATCTAGTTCATCTGGTATACATTCGATAATTAATCGCGGCTTATCGCTGGCTGTCATGTCTAGTTTTACGCCAGTGACACCACGTCCTAACTTGTGCCCATTGAGCTTGATGTCGTATTCGTAAGAGTAGCCGAAATCGTCACTTTCGGTCACTCTCTTTTTGATCTCGAGTCGTAACTTCTTCATTTTCATTACCTCCATTTCTTCTTAGCTAACTCACAGCACCCGTCAACAACGATCAGCACTGCTAGAAACAATAACCACTTGATAACTCTCACCTCCTACCTTCAATTAGAACTTTCGCAACAAACGCGTTTAGCTCTGGCGCAACTTCCCACAACTTGACCTTGCTCAAGTCTTCGATAATCTTTCCGTTTGCGTCAATGTTGATAACATTCAACTTACTTGCGTCACCGACAATCATTTTCTTAGGCATTTCGCTCACCTCCTTAAACTTCTAATGTAGTTTGTGCGTTAATTCGTTCGATCTCTTGTTTTAGTGGATATGATGGATACCAATTTCCGACAAAAGTCATCGCACGATCGAAATCTTCTTTTTTTAGATCTTCATACCTCGAGATCACAAAAGTGTCTTTTAAATCATGCTCAAGCTCTCTAAAAACCTTACGTGGTGCATTCTTAGTCTTATAGAAGTTACTGTCTTTACCGCCACAAACTTCAACAGCTTTACGGTTACGCGCAGCCTTCAGCTGATAACGCTGTGTTGAGTCGATTTCTGACTTGTTTTTGATATAGTCAATGTCATCTTCAACTCGCGACATACGATCGTTTAGCCTGTTTGCCACTTGCATCGTTAACGCCAATTTTTCCTCTGGTGTCTGCGGTAATTGATTTTGTTTATACCTCTTTTCAACTTGAATAAAATATTGACGCGCTTGCTTACCTCGCTCGGTTCGTTGAATCATCGAAATCTCTTTCGCCATATCTAGGGTCATTGCGTGATCTAACTGCGGACGACCTCCAAAAGGTTTTTCACTTTTTTGTGATAAACCTATAAAATCAACATTTTCATCAAAACCATATTCGGTCATACGATCAAACCATTGAGTGTATGGCGTGTTCACTTCTAAAAACTCATGTAAGTCTCGTCCACTCACAACAACTGATCCATTTTTTTGTTTTCGCACTGGTACTAATTCATCCATTCTGGTTGACCTCTCTTTTCTTTTTTTATTTAAGTGTCTTTTAGGACACAAATTCTGCAAAAAAATTTCATAAATTTGTTTTTCACTTAACGAGAGCACTTTTGCTAAAGCCTTTATCTCATTTGCTTTGAATGGTCTTTCATCTCTAAGACCCTTATAAAACGTTGAAGGTGACATAGGGACGCCATAATCATTAACTGTTTCAATAACAGCGCTAACTGTCCGCCCTTGAGTTTTAATAATTCCAAGCAATTTATCTTTTTGCATTTTTTCACCCCGTTTCCTTTAGGACACTTTTATTAAACACCATATTTTTTAACATGTCAACACTTTTTGTGTCTTAAAATACACTTTTTTATTTTGAATAGCTTTTTTGTGTATAATAAGACACACTTTTATGTTATCATTAACAATATAATTACTAAGGAGAATTTATTATGGATTTGCATTCAAGACGTAAAGAGCTGGGCTTGACTCTTGAAGATGTTGGCAAGGCAGTTGGCGTTGGCAAATCTACAGTTAGAAAATGGGAAACTGGATATATTTCTAATATGGGTAGAGATAAAATAGTGGCACTAGCAAAAGTTTTACGCATCAGTCCATTAGATATACTAGATCCAGATAGAGATAATACCCCAGATAACGAGATCCTAGCTGTATATAGCAAGCTTAGCGAACATAAGAAAGATAAAGTTATAGACTACGCACGCAAGCAATTAGATAAAGAAACATCACGAATAAAAAAACTCCCTACACCGTTCACGAAATCTAACCAAACGTACGAGTTTCCATTTAAAGGTGCTGTTTCTGCTGGTACTGGTGAGTGGATGGACGACGAAATCAATGAAACGATTATGTTGAACCATGAGCCCCCCGCCCATGCTGACTTCGCTTTAAAAGTCAATGGAGACTCAATGCAACCATTATTTGAAAATGGACAATTAATTTTTGTTGATGTGGTCGAAGATCCTGCGAAAGTTTACTCTAATCAGATTGTGATCGCAGACTTAAATGGTGAGGCATTTGTAAAAAAGATTGTCTTTGAGCAATCTGGTTGCAGATTGGTCAGCTTAAATAAAAAATATGAAGATAAGATGGTTACGGAAAATGACGCTTTTTACGTTAGAGGCATTGTCGTACTTTAGTACAAAACGTTGACCATTAACTAATACCGTGTAATAATGAAATTACTGGGAGTTAAGCTCCACTTATTATTTTTTTCGCGGGATCCAATCCCCTAGCGCGGTTAGTACATGAGCTGATCGCGCTTTTTATTTGTCCAAACACTGATGACGTTAAAAGCTGAAATAAAAAGGAGTTGATTTTTCTATTATGAAGAAAAATCGTTTAGCTTTGAATACTTGGACGGGTATTCTTGACATTATCAATTGCGTCCTATTTGCTATATCTTGGCCAGTCATCTTTAGCACAGCCTTTTCAGATGCGACATCTGGTGGTAATGCTACTGATGGCATTGGTACATTCTTCTATGCTATGGCATGGATCGGTGTAGCTTTGAACATCTGGGCTTTGGTTCAATCAAAGAAACACGGCATTTCTCTTGTTGGTTCTGTTTTAGGTATTATTGGTAATGCACTATTTGGTTTTACAGCTATGATGGCCTTCCCAGCATTAGTAGTTTTGATTATCGCAGCAGTATTTATTATGTTACAAAAGCCCGCCAACAATACAGCATCTCAAAATATTAATGTTCAAGTAACAGAAAATATCACTGAAGATCCTAAGAAACAAGATAAATAGCAATTATTTCAACCCGTCCAAGTGGCGGGTTTTAATATCACCGAAAAAGAACATATATTCGTTTAAATATATAAATATGGAGGTAAGATATGAAGGTAGCTTTATATTTACGAGTAAGTACACTAGAACAAGCCGAGAGTGGGTACTCGCTCGAAGAACAAGAAGATAAATTAAGAAAGTATTGTGAAGCTCGAGATTGGGACGTTGTGCATGTTTATCGTGATCCCGGATTTTCGGGGTCGTCGCTAGATCGTCCTTCTATTTCTCAAATGCTTGCTGATGTAAAAGCTGGAATTTTTGAAGGTGTCTTAGTCTATAAATTGGACCGCTTGAGTAGGTCACAAAAAGACACACTGTACATCATTGAAGATGTTTTCAACAAGTACAACGTGTCTTTTATCAGTATGTCAGAAAACTTTGATACTTCGACACCGTTCGGTAAAGCTATGATCGGTATACTTTCAGTATTTGCACAGCTTGAACGTGAACAAATCAAAGAACGTATGCAGATGGGCAAAGTCGGACGTGCTAAGGCTGGTAAAGCGATGAACTGGTCAAACGTTCCATTTGGATATAGATATGACAGCGTAAATGACACTTATGATATAGATGAGTTTCAAGCTGCAATCGTCAAACGCATATTTGCTGATTACCTTGCAGGTAAGCCAATAACTAAAATACACAATGAACTAAATGAAGAAGGACATTTAGGTAAGAAAGTTCCTTGGTCACATAGAACGATCCGACAGATTCTAGATAATCAAACCTATACAGGCGTCAATGTTTTTAAAGGCGAGATTTATCCAGCTTTACACAAACCCATCATAGATGCTGAAACGTTTGAACGCACTAAAAGAGAGATTTCACGGCGTCAACAAGTATATGCCGAATCTGGAAATCCTAGACCATTTCAATCTCAATATATGCTTTCAGGCTTGATACGTTGTGGATATTGTGGTGCTATATACATTATTCTCACTCGTGGCGGTAAGCATGAAACGCCTTATCACATTTACCGATGCGAAAGCATAGCACGTAGAAGCGCAACGAATATACATCGCGATCACTGTCCAGCAGAGCGATCTTATAAACGACTCGAACTAGAAAAAATTGTGGTAGACGAAATCCGTAATCTCCAAGTTAATCCAGATCTGATTGATAAATACAAAGTAGAAACATTCGATCCGGAGCCACTAAAAAAAGAGCTTGAGCGTATCAGATCACAGCAAGACAAACTTGTTGATCTCTATTTGAATAGTGGATCGTTACCACTCGACAAGCTACAAGAAAAGTCAGACGAACTGGAACGCCAACGCAAAAAAATAGAACAACAGATAAATAGCACACCTACGCCCACACTGTCCGTCGACGAAGCGAAAAAAATCTTGGATACTGACGATGTTACCAAACTTGAATACGATCGACAAAAAGTAATAGTCAGACAACTCGTCAGCGGGATAACCATTACCAACGACGATTTTAAGATAAAGTGGTCGTTTAGCCTGTAATTCAACTGTTAGCCTTATGGTGCTTACTAAATTTTGACGATTTTTAGTGAGCGCCATTTCCACTAATGTAAACGCTTTCATCTTAGTTTTTTTCATTTATACAGTCCCCCTAAACTTGAATATAGCGGTAATAATAACGCTAAGTATGTGCAAATGATCACTATTGCGATCACCATAAACAATAACGGTTGG
>NZ_CAQLEL010000098.1:0-5323 GCF_948826705.1 uncultured Ligilactobacillus sp. | reverse complement strand
TTGTAACCCAGCACGGGAACGCAAGACCGCATTTGAGACCGCATCAACAGCTTCATCTTGCCCGATCACACGCTTATGCAGATTCTTTGCTAAATGTAAGAGCTTTTGCCGTTCACCTTGAACTAATTTAGCTACAGGTACGCCCGTTAACCGACTGACGACTGAAGCGATCTCTTCTTCGGTCACTGACTCTTCGACCAACCAATTATCGGGACGCTCTACTTGCTCTAGTTTAGCCAATTGTTTCTCCAATTCTGGGATCACAGCATGTTGTAATTTAGCAGCTTTTTCAAGGTCATAGTTGTTTTCTGCTTCTTCTAGTTCATGCTTAGCTCGATCAAGTTCAGATTTTTTATCACTTATCTTTTGGACGTCTTCTTTTTCACTTTCCCAGCGCATCTTTAACTGATTAGCTTTCTCACGCGACTCAGCTAATTCACTTTGCATTTCAGCTAAGCGTTTCTTAGAAGCGGGATCGGATTCTTTTTTCAATGCAGCTTCTTCGACTTCTTGACGCATCAATTGCCGCGTGATCTGATCAAGTTCGGTCGGCATCGAATTCATTTCTACTCTGATCTCAGCACATGCTTCGTCGACTAGATCGATCGCTTTATCTGGTAAGAAACGATCAGTGATGTAGCGATCAGATAAAGTCGCTGCTGCCACTAAGGCACTATCATGGATCGAAACACCATGGTGGATCTCGTAGCGTTCCTTTAACCCACGCAAGATCGAGATCGTATCTTCAACAGTTGGTTCTTTGACCAAAACTTTTTGGAAGCGGCGTTCTAAAGCTTTATCTTTTTCCAAATACTCACGATATTCGTCTAAAGTCGTCGCCCCGATCAAATGCAATTCGCCTCGAGCAAGCATTGGTTTTAACAGATTACCGGCATCCATACTGCCCTCTGTCTTACCTGCACCAACGATATTATGGATCTCATCGATAAATAAGATGATCTGTCCTTGACTCTTTGTAACGGCTTTTAAAACAGCTTTCAAGCGCTCTTCAAATTCACCACGGTATTTAGCTCCCGCGATCAAAGAGCCCATATCTAAAGAAAAGATCGTCTTGTCTTTTAGATTATCAGGAACATCTTTTCTAACGATCCGTTGAGCTAATCCTTCGATGATCGCTGTTTTACCGACCCCAGGTTCCCCGATCAAGACGGGATTATTTTTCGTCTTTCGCGATAAGATCCTGATCACATCACGGATCTCTTCATCCCGACCAATGATCGGATCTTGTTTACCTTGGCGTACTTGTTTGACTAGGTCGACCCCATATTTTTCCAAAGCTTGGTATTGTTCTTCTTGATTTTTAGAGGTCACCCGTTCGCCAGCACGCATCTCAGTGATGGTCTGTTGTAACTTAGTGACAGTAGCACCATGCTCGGTCAACCACCGTGCTAGTGGATCATAAGTCTGTTTCATCAAAGCTATGATCAAGGTATCTAAAGAGATATATTCATCGCCAAATTCTTGCTTGATCTCATCAGCATCACGCAATAGTTGCAATAGCTTCGTACTAAATGCCTGACCATATTGGACACTACCAGAAATGACTGGTAACTGATCTAAGACACGGTCGATCTCTTGTTCAAAAGCTTTAAGATCAACACCTGCTTTTTTATAGATCTCACCAACAAGTTCACCTGGTTGCACTAAAAATTTAAAGAGGTGAACAACATCGATCTCTTGTTGCTTGCGCGTTATCGCGATCTGTTGGGCTTCACCCAATGCAGCTTGAACTGCCGAAGTCAAATTATCTTCATTATTCATCGTAACTACCCCATTTCACAAATAAGCGCGACTTACTTGTCACGCTTTAAAATTATTTAGTTGCTGCCAACTTGATGATCTCTAAGATCACGTCAGCTGCTTGTTCCATAACTTGCTTAGAAACGTATTCATAGCGGGCATGCATATTTTCGCCTCCCGCAAAAATATTAGGTGTTGGTAACCCCATAAATGAGATCGTTGACCCATCTGTGCCTCCACGGACGGGATAGATCTCTGGTGTGATATCAAGATTTTCCATCGCTTGTTTAGCAAGTTCAACGACGGTCATATCTTTTTCGATCACTTCACGCATGTTGTAGTATTGATCCTTTAATTCAAGAACAACACGCTCTTGTCCTAATTTTTCATTTAATTTAGCTGTAATATCTTTCATCAATTGTTTACGTTGTTCAAATTTTTGATGATCGTGATCACGAATGATATAAGTCAAACTAGCTTGATCGACTGTCCCTTGCATATCAAGCACATGGAAAAATCCTTGGCGCCCTTCTGTTTTTTCAGGAACTTCCTCTTTAGGCAATAAAGCATGGAAATCCATTGCTAGCTGGATCGCATTGACCATGATCCCCTTTGCGGTCGCCGGATGAACATCTTTTCCGATAAATTTGACCTTAGCCTGAGCCCCATTAAAGGTCTCATACTCTAATTCTCCTAAAGGACCACCATCGACCGTATAAGCGATATCAGCCCCAAATTCAGCCACATCAAATTGCCGTGAGCCAGTTCCGATCTCTTCATCTGGTCCGATCCCGATCTTGATATCGCCGTGTTTGATCTCAGGATGAGCCACTAAATATTCCATGACCGTAATGATCTCAGCTACCCCTGCTTTATCGTCAGCTCCAAGCAAAGTCGATCCATCAGTTGTGATCAAAGTATGCCCTTGATATTTTTTCAAACTTGGAAATTCGGCTGGTGATAAGATATAGTCACCAGCCAGATCCAATTTGATATCACTTTTTCCGTCATAATTTTCAATGATCTGTGGTTTTACATCAGTCGCATTAAAATCAGCCGTATCCATGTGAGCTAAAAAGCCGACCTTTTTTACACCTGTATCATCGGCTAAATTACTCTTCAATTCAGCAAAAACATAACCACTTTTAGCCGAGATGCGGACATTTTCTAGACCGATCGCAGTCAATTCAGCCGCTAATTTTTTAGCAAACTCAACTTGTGACTGCGTAGATGGGATCGTCGTCGAATTTTCATCGGAACGTGTTTCGACTTTAACATAATCTAAAAAGCGCGGTACTAATTTATCATATTTTGTCATTAAAATTCCTCTTTTCTGCTAGATGAATGTGAATGGATCTGTATTTAATTTAGAAGAGACGACCTCGATCTGCCAAGCATTTTGCTCATTCCAATGAGTAAAGAGTTGTTCTAAGTGGGGCTTACAGATCGCTTCAAAATGATGCCCTGGATCGATCACTGCCAGCCCACTTTCATACATATCATGAGCTGTATGGTAAGAGACATCACCTGTAACATAGACGTCGGCTTGAGCATTTAAAGCAAATGGATAAAATTTAGCGCCTGCCCCCCCTAAGACCGCGACCCGTTTTACTGATCTTGTAGGATCTTTAGCTACCAAACGCAAGCCCTGAAGCCCTAAAACTTGTTTGCAAAATACCGCATATTCACTTACTGTCATCGGCGCATTCAACTTCCCGACGCGTCCCATCCCCGTACTTTGACCTAGGCCTTCGACTTGATATAGATCAAAAGCGATCTTCTCATAAGGATGTGCAGCTTGCATTGCTTGTAAAACTTTTGCTTTTATTTTGGCCGGAAAGACCACTTCGACTTTTTCTTCAGCTACCTCGCTTACTTGGCCAACTTCACCTAAATATGGAATAGCACTTGCTTCTGGTCTAAAACGTCCTGTTCCACTTACAGAATAAGAGCACGCCGTATAATCACCTAAATGTCCCGCACCAGCTTTAGCTAAGGCTTGACGCAAAACTGTAGCATGCTCTTTAGGAACAAATACCGCTAATTTATACCAAACTTCAGCTTTAGGTGGTAGTAACGGCTTTGTATCTTCAATATTTAACGCTTCTGCTAGCCAATCATTCATACCACCGTTAGCATTGTCCAAGTTGGTATGGGCTGCATAGACCGTAATATCATGTTTGATGAGCTTGGCATACATTTGATTTTGTGGATCTGCTAGATCAAAATGTTTTACCGGAACAAACATTGCTGGATGGTGGGCAAAAATGAAGTCTACTCCCGTAGCGATCGCCTCTTCAACGACTTTTGGTCTGACATCTAAAGTGACCATCATTTTTTTGACTTCATGCTCTAGGCTACCCAATTGCAATCCGATCGGATCATTTTTTTCAGCGATCCGCTGGGGAGCAAATTCCTCAAAACGTGCCACGATCTCTTTGACTTTAACCATTTAAAACACTTCCGATCTGTGCTATTTTTGTTTCAAGCGCTTGTTTTTTAGCGACTGGAACTTGATTTGCTTTATTCAATTCTTTTAAGATAGTTTCTAACTTAGCGATCTCTTTTTGCCATTTAGCTTGAAAAGCATCATTTTTCTTTTGTAAAAGATACGGACCAAACTGTAACTCTTCTGGCGTTAAAGTTTGTTTTTCATCAGTATAGCTCGCTGCGATCACTTCATAGATGTGTCCATCTTCTTCCATGATGTATTCAGCTGTGATCTGATAATTATTAGCTAACAACCAACGTCTGACATTTTCTTCACCGACATTAGGCTGTAAGATCAACTGTGGATGATCGACTAACTTATCCTTGCCAGCTTCCAAGATATCACAGATCAACGTACCACCCATCCCGCAGATCGTGATCACATTGATCTGGTCTACTAACTCGATCGCATTCAAGCCATCAGCCAATCGAGCTTTTACTTTATCCTCTAGCCCCTCTTTTTTGATCTCTTGCTTTGCATTTTCATAAGGTCCCTTGACCACTTCACCAGCGATCCCAAATTCAATTTGACCCTTTAAAGCCAAATATGCTGGTAAATAAGCATGATCAGAACCGATATCTGCTAAACGTGCTCCTTTTTCGATCAGATCAGCCACACATAAGAGACGTTGTGAAAGATGATGTGCATCCATGTTACTATTAGCTATACCAAATGTGGTCAGAAAATATAGCTATTCCTTTCATTTACTACTTTTTAGACTCAGCGCCACATTTTATTTCCGCTGACGTTATTTCTTAAGGATTATTTTACCATTTATCTTCAGACTCGACAAAAAAAGGTCCACCAAAAATCGGCGGACCTTTGACAAAGCTTATTCTAAGAAGTCTTTTAATTGTTTGGACCGTGAAGGATGACGCAATTTACGTAAAGCTTTAGCTTCGATCTGACGGATACGTTCCCGTGTAACGCCAAAGACTTTACCAACTTCTTCTAAAGTCCGCGTCCGACCATCATCTAGACCAAAGCGTAAGCGCAAAACATTTTCTTCACGATCGGTCAAAGTATCTAAGACACTTTCTATCTGTTCTTTTAATAATTCATAGGCTGCAT
>NZ_CAQLEL010000097.1:0-20323 GCF_948826705.1 uncultured Ligilactobacillus sp. | reverse complement strand
GAACGGTAACGCCCAATCTTTCAGCCATTTCTTTTGTTTTTAATATCGCCATAATATCTACCTCACATTTCATCTTTTTTGTAGATATTATATCGCGTTTGATTACATTTTAATATATTTTGATTAACAGTTATTTCCTCCCACAAGTTCAGTTTTGGTCCCAACTAAAAGTAATTCTCCCAGTGGCGTGGAAGAAATCTGTTTAAAGTACATACTTTCACCTACTCGATCTTTCTTTAGTGCTGATCACTGAGATCTTGTCCGTTAGTAGCAATAACTTTTTTATACCAATAAAATGAATCTTTACGGTAACGCTTTAAAGTCTTGAGATCAAATTCATCCCGATCGACATAGATGAAACCATAGCGCTTCTTGATCCCTTCATGCGTTGAGATCAGATCGATCGCCGACCATGGATTATAGCCTAGCATCTCAACTCCATCTGAGATCGCTTCTCGTATCTGAGCGATATGTTCGCGCAAATAAACGATCCGATAGGGGTCATGAACTTTTCCATCTGCAGTTAGTTCATCATAAGCTCCGATCCCATTTTCCGTGACCAATAATGGAAGTTGGTAGCGATCATATAAGGCACGCATCGTCGCTCTAAAGCCAACTGGATCGATCTCCCAACCAAACTCGGTCTTTTTCAAATTTTGATTTTGCACACTGCGATAATATCCCGGTTCAGACATTGCAGATTGCTGATCAGCAAATTTATCATCGATCTGCTCACTTCCATCACTTGCTTTTACCGTAAATGACGTATAGTAATTGAAAGCGATAAAATCAGGTTTGGCTGCTTTTAAGACTTCGGCATCCCCAGGGGCAAAAGTTGGTGTTGCATCTTTAGCCTCTAAATACGCCCAAACCAAGTTATTGTAGCGCCCATAAACAGCCATATCTAAATACAACCAATTGCGGATCGCATTGGCATTTTGTTCAGCAATGATGTCTTCTGGGCGGTTACTGTTAGGGTAAGCCAATGCGATATTTGGGGCCGGACCGATCTTGGCTTGTGGCAACATCTCATGACATAATTGCATCGCTTTAGCTTGTGCAACTAATTGATGATGATTTTGTTGATAGATCTCTTTAGTCAAGTTCGTTGTTTCTTCTGGCACGCGCAAGGTACCGATAAGAGGGCCAACGAGCGTCATCATATTTTGTTCATTGATCGTCAACCAATATTTGACCCGATCACCATAATTTTCAAAGAGAACTCGAGCAAATTCCTTGAACCACTCAGAAGAACTGGCATTGCTCCAAGAGCCTTTTTCTTCCAAAGCTGCCGGCATGTCGAAATGAAACATCGTGATGATCGGTTCGATACCATATTTCAAACATTCGTCGATCAAATTGCTATAAAATTCGATCCCTTTAGGATTAACTTTTCCGATCCCATCTGGTAAAACACGTGACCATGAGATCGAGAAGCGATATGATTTAAACCCCATCTCAGCCATCAAAGCAATGTCTTCTTTGTACCGATGATAATGATCAACTGAGACCGTTAGATCAGCAGTCCCTGGTGGCAATTTTTTGGTATCTTGAAAAGATGGGCCTTTGCCGTCTTCTAAACTGGCACCCTCAACTTGGTAAGCCGAAGTTGAAGCCCCCCATAAGAAATCTTTTGGAAATGGTTTTAATGTTTGATGGATCATTTGCATAAGCCCCTTTCTTAGGTATGTATAATTGTTTGGGTACACTTATATACTAAATTGTTCCCAAACATTTTGTCAAGCGTTTTCATTGTGCTATACTAAAAAGTAAAGTAGGTGAAAATATGTTAAAACATCAAGCGATCGCTGCTAAACTAAAAGAACATATCGAAAAACACGATCTCCCCCATGGCACCAAACTCCCCAATTTGACGACTTTGATGGAGCTTTATGGTACAAGCAAAAACACGATGATGCAAGCGCTCAAAAATCTTGAAAATTCCCATGTCGTTTATCAGGTACAGGGAAGTGGGATCTTTGTCAGACGGCGTCAACGTGAAGCATATACTCCACTGTTTCAAAATACAGCCGGTTTCTTTGGGAATTTCCATGAACACATCAAAAATCAAGTCTTAGCCTTTGAGAAGATCTTAGCACCACCTGATGTCGCTCAAAATCTCAATGTGACTTCCAAAGACGAGGTCTATCGGATCTTGCGTCTCCAATTGTTGGATGGCGCTCCGTTTTGTCTAGAAGAATCTTTTTATGTCGTAGCGCTAGTGGGTGAGCTCAAAAAAAGCGTTGCTAGCACCTCGATCTTTAGTTATCTTCGCCACCAAGGACTAAAGATCGGCTTTTCTGATAAATACTTCGATAGTGTATTGTTGGATGAAACTCAAGCTAAATTACTAGCCTTGCCCCCTAATAGCCCTGCCTTAAGACTCGAAGACATCTATTATCTAAACGATGGACAGATCTTTGATTATTCACGGACTTATTGCCAAGCTAAATTCTTTGCCCAATCAAATTGACCAGCACATTGTGGATACCACAAATGTGCTGGTTCTTTTGGTTGATCATAATTACATAGACAACAACATTTCTGCAGATTAAAATTCTAAACAAATCCCATATTATCAAGATTCCATTGAAGTATTTCTGCAAATTAGCCATTTTTTCTGCAGATCAATTTATCTCTTTCGTGATTCTTAAGTCTGCTGCTCTTTGTTTGATCGTAGCAACTTTTTGTTCCAAAGTTCTATTTAGTCGATATCGTGTGCTTCTTCCTGCCCCTTCCTCTAAAACATAGTCTGCGGTAATTAATTTTTCTAAAGACTTTGTTGCATAATGTCTTGAAAGACCTGTTTCAGCCTGAAGTTCTTTTTTGAAAGAGAACCATCTATCTTTGATAAAGCTTTTAGAACTTGCTTTTCATTTTCATCGATCCCTTCAATACTTTCTGCAAAATCTACAGTCCAAATTCTTAATTTTTTCTTCTGTATAAATGAGTTTATTAGTTCTATCCTTACTCATAATGAGCAAATATCAGTTAATGTCTATAAAAAATAGCCTAAAAAATAATACTCCCCACATTTCTGCAGGAAGTGTTGTGAAAATATCCATATTAGCTTACCCATTTACTTGAACTAGCCTAATTACCTGTGCATCATTTTATTTCTTTCCATGATAGTGTCTAAAAAATAGCGAAACGGAACACCATAAACAGAATACGAGAAAAAGCAAAAGCTGAGCCATTACCATAAAATGCAGTAAACTAATATCACGATCACTACTAAGCCAGGACACAAATGGAAATAATACAAAGTCTATTAGTATATCATATTTACTCTCTTCAGCTGGCCACCATTTCCATAATTTTCTCATAGTAGCTCACTCCTACCTTGTCACTTGAAGTTCCTTTTACGCCTCTATGGTAACACTCATATAAAATGCATCACTTAAATATTCAAATCTCGCACTTTTCTATTCATATTCGGTCATACAACGATCTGCAAACATATCTTGGAAAAAATATAAGAAGCTCTGTAAAAACAGCTTGAGCCATTCTCACAAAGCTTCTCTAAAAAATGTTTACTCTTTACTAAGAAGAGCCACATTCCTTGTGCTAGCCTAATTATCCATGCATCTTTTTAGTGCTCCCCATAACATTGTCTAAAAAATAGAGCAAAGGAGCAGCACATGTTAGACAAAGCGCAACAAAAAGCAACATCTGAGGTGTTGTCACAAAGTGTAGGAAACTAACCTCATGGCCACTGGTAAGCCAAAGATCAAATGGAACACCTACGGCTTCTAATAAGGTAAGGATCACATAGCGTTTCTTACCTTTAATGCCTCCAGCTAACCACCAATTCCATAATTTTTTCATAGTAGATCACTCCTTACCTTATTCACTTAAAGTTTCATCTACGCCCCCATAATACTCCTAGATAAAATAAATCACTTAAAAATTCAAATTTCGCACTTTTCCGCTCATATTTGGTACTGTAAAAGTATTTACCTCTAAAAGCCTCATTAAAACGTAGCAAGATCCAGTGGGCAGATCTAAGTGATCGCCTACGCCTAAATGAAATTATCAAATTATATGATCCACACCAAAAACACATCTCTACTCAAGAAATACATATTTATAGAACAAGCTAAGCCTTTAAAAATTTATAGTAATAACCTTTTTTTGCCAGTAATTCACGATGGCTACCTTCTTCCACAATTTCACCACTATCTAACACTAAGATCCTATCAGCTTTCTTTGCGATCGATAATCTATGAACTACAAAAATTATTGTCTTATCCTTCATCCCTATCAACTGTTCAATTATTTTTTTCTCAGTAATAGTATCCAAAGAGCTTGTAGATTCATCAAAAATCAAGACCTCAGCTGGTGATAATAGCGCTCTTGCGATCGTAATTCTCTGCTTTTGCCCCTCTGATAAAATACTAGCATTTTCATCTAATTTAGTATTTAATCCTAAAGGCATATTTTCTATATCATTTTTTATCATTGCAACTTCACACGCTCTATTGATGTCTTTTAGAGTCACCCCTTCTCTTCCCCCTAATTTCAGATTCTCTTCAATTGTTCCAGAAAATACGTATGGGATCTGTGGTACATAGTTTATATAACTACGTAAACTCTTTTTACTTATACTGTTACTTGGATATCCATTAAATTCTAACTTACCTGAAGTTGGATCAAAAAATTTAACTAGCATTTTGACTAATGTAGACTTTCCAGAACCACTCATACCTACAATAGCCAACTTTTCGCCAACTTTTATAGTTGTACTAACATTATTTAATACATTTTTCCCATATCCATATTGATATTTTATCCCTGATAATGTTATATCACCTAATAATTTTTGAGTAGTATAGTTAAAATTTTCATCCTTAAATTCACTTTTTACTAAATAAACTTCATTCATTCGAGTATATGCAACTTTAGCACTTTGCAACTTTGGCTGAAGATTTATAATATTCTGTAGTGGATCAATAAAATATGATAGTAATGCAACAAAAGTCAATAACTGTCCAACAGATAACTGGTTTTGAATAACTAGTTTAGCGCCTACCCACAAAACGATCACATTCAAGCTCTGTTGAATAAAGATTTTCAATGCTTGTTGTAAAGAATCGCTTTTTATATAGCTAAGTGATTTATTTAAATAATCAAAGAATTGCTCACTTACTATATTAAAGCGAACTGTTTCACTATTACATGCCTTGATCGTTTCTATGCCTTGTATATCTTCGATGACTGACGAACTTAGTATTGCATTGCTTTCCATTTGATGCTTATTTAATTTTTCAAATTTTTTAGCAAAAGTCATAATAACAATGATATATATTGGAAGAGCAGTCAGTGTTATAACAAATAACCTAATACTTTGAAAAAATAAGGTCACCCCAATAATAATAACTATACTAGCATCTAGTCCAATGGAAACGACCATACTGGCTAAAGCATCTATTATTTTGCTAGCATCTGTAAACCTTGAAACGATCTCACCCGTCTTTCTTGTTGAAAAAAATTCCAATGGTAGCTCAAAAATATGCTTAATGTACTCTAAAATAATATCAGTCGACAATTTTTGTCCCAAAATAGCTAATAAGAAATCTCTACTGTATACAAAAATTGAATTGAACACATATGCCACTATTAATCCCATCACGACAATATCTAACATCTGTTCCATACCATTTGGTATATAGTTATCTATTAATACTTGATAATACTTGAAAAAAATATGACCCTAAAATACTTATTATTGTTGTTAACATGGCAACTATTACAATACTGATGATCAGTTTTATATTTTTAAATGTCCTTGGAAAAAGAGATAACAAATTACTCTTAGTTTCTTTGATAGGGCTATATTTACTGCTAGGTTTCATAAAAAGTGTTACACCTGTCCACTCTACCTCAAAATCAGCATATCTTAATTTAATTATTCCTTTTTCTGGGTCAGGATCAGCAATAATTATATGATCAGATGTTGCTTTTAATACCACATAATAATGCAATATTGTTTTTTCTTTGACTACATGGACAATAAATGGATAAGTAACATCTTGCATATCAAACAAGGTCATGTCAGCTTTAATAGCCTGTGTTTCCAAGCCTAATTTCTGTGCTGCATTTATAATTCCAAATGCAGTAGTTCCTTCAATATTTGTTTTAGCTAAATTTCGTAGATATGCTAAAGATACTTCTGATCCATAATAACGCAGTATCATGGCTAAGGAAGCCACACCACAATCAGATTCGTCAATTTGTGATATATACATTTTTTTATATTTACTCGACATAAATGCTCCTCATATATTTCTATTTTTCCGTATTCTATCACTGCTTATATTTTTCAGAGTATTTATTCCGATTTTGCCAGTTTCTATTCTTATCTGACAAATATAATAATGCCTAAGCTTTACTTCACTGACCTAATATCAAGATATTTTGCCACTTCACTACCGTTTTTTCACATTATATTTATTGATCAACTTTTCAATTTTTCTTGAATTTCTTCTAGGAAACATCTCGATATACCCGTCTTTAAATTTTACGGTCCGTAACTTTAGATCGATCTCAACGATGTTGTCTGGATTTGCTAAACATGATTGTGAGATCTTTTCTAAAAATTCATTTTCATCATCGATCTTCTTTATATTACCCAAGAATTCACCCTCACTATCGAGTGTAACGATCTTTAATTTATGTGAATGTTCTGTGGTAACAATATAGAGAATATCTCGTATATTTTGATTGATAAGTCTCCGCCCCATTTTATAACTAAAAGTCTGTTCTCTTACACTATGTAGTTCTCTAATACGTTTTATCGCTAAAAATAATGCTTCATTTAAACGTTTTTGGTCAAGCTCAGTCTTAGTTATAAAATCCACAGCCCCTATCCTGCGCCGATAAGTCATTGCTGCAAAATTTTCATAAGCTGTAATAAAAATGATCTGTGCATTTGGATCTTTACTTTTGATAAATTCAGCCAGATCTATGCCATTTTGATCATCGTCTTCTCCTAGATCGATATCCAAAAAATATACTCCACTATCTATGTACGTATCATTCAAATAATTTACAACTTCTTGGTAGCTAGTAGTCACCAATACTACTTCACAGGTTTTATCCTTACTATCAGGCGAATCTTCCAAAGACCAAACAGCTCTATTTACAAAAACATGTAGATTGCTCAACTGCACTTGATCATTTTCACAAACTACTATCCCATAAGTTTCCATAAATTTATCCCCCTTATTTGACCATAACACTCATATAAAACGTAAACCAACCATCAGATATATGATATTCCACTAAAATAGCGTCATACTTTTTTTAATATCCTCAATATTAGCTAATCCCAAACCACTATGTCCTTTTTTGGTCGTAAAGCCTAATTTCTTTAGCTCTAAAATCGACTTTCCAGTATCGTTAAATCGATTTTTTATTTCAAATTCTAGTTCACCTTCCTTACTATATACCATTGATTTAACTTTTGCCCCATTTTTTAATATCAAACTTGCTTCAATAGCATTATCATAAGCGATACCTAGAATTCGGATAATATCAAAAGTGATATCTTTAGCTGGTAATTGTTCTACCAAAGTTTGACATTCAAAAGTATTTTCGATATTTTGCTGAAATATAGCATTTAACTTGCTTATCAATAAACTCTTTAATAAGTCATCTCTGACATTATCAATATCGTTAAACTGCCATAAACCTTTATTGTCTAAATAAAAATTCGAATACTTTTTCAATCTTGCGATCAATTCTTTATCATGTCTATCTTGAGCACTTAATTGCAAACTTATTAACATATTTCGATAATCATGCTTGAACTTGCATAAATTTTTTTGATTTATCTCAAGTTGTTTTGTATATATTTTTAAGTTATCCAATTGTTGTAAAAATAAATTATCTTTTGTCACTTTTTGGACAGTAAGATATAAATAGATCGCAAAAAAAAGTTGGACTGTAAAAAAAAGCATCAATATGAGAAAAGCTACCATTTCTGACTTTATAAAGTAAACCATATAGTTTATACCCAAAAAGGTCATGTATATATACACCATTAACCAAAAATACACTTTACCATTTTCTCGATCTAACGGTCGGATAATTGATGTCTTCATGATAATTAGATATATGGCCATGTACGCTACTATATCAAAAAAAATCATTTGGGCTATACGATGTTCTATCCCAAAAGAAAATGTGATCAAAAACATTAGAGACTCTACCACATACGAGATAGAAGCGATAATTAGCAAGCGGCCTAAAGTTTGATGATCTTTTGGTCTTTTGCGATAGATCAAATATAGTAATGTTATTTCTATAAATTGTTCTAGCACATTTCCCCAAGATATATATACCAACGTTAGTACTGGGACCGTAAAGCAAAAATATAGCATGTTCTCTTTTAGGCTACGTCTTTTAAGCGCTACCTTTAAAAAGATCCAATATCCAAAAGTGATCCCAATAACTACATTCATTAGGTAAAAATATTCCCACATCTCTGTATTCTTCATTTATACGATCCCCCCTTAATAAACATATCTCTTCCCTTTAAAGTAGGTAAATATCACCAACTATCTTTTTAGTTCTAGGTTCGTTAACATTAATGCCCTCCTCTTTTCTATTTGTATATTAAATTATTATCCTTGTTTTCACCCTGAATTATACTACAAAAAATATTAGTCTAAAGATTGACTTTTTTCTAGATATATGCTCTAAATATCTTAAAGGCTCTACAGTGAGCGTTACATATATATTTAAAGACACGAAAAGCTCCATAAAACAGCCTAAACCATTTTCCTAGAGCTTTCCTAAATTTAAATTTTCAACAACATTTCCAAGAATAAAATCAGTATGTTCAAATAAACAATTCAATGGCAATTTGCTAGTCCACCTACTAATGCCCCAGCTGCAACTCCCCAAGGTCCACCGATTGCACCGCCTACAGCACCACCAACGATACCTGCTCCACAATGAACAAAGCGATTTCCACTGGCACCATAGCGACCTTTTCCACCAACAACTGAAAGCAAACTTTCTACACTCAGGTTCTCAAATTCTTTTTTATAATCAGTCATTTTATCCCTCCTATAAGCAAGAGAGAGCTCCACCTACCATACCTAGATTAGCGCCAACAACGACTCCTGCAACACCACCTGGGGCACCTCTTAATGCTCCTACAGCCAACCCACCTAAAAAGTTACGAACACAGCTTGGCTTCTTGCCACCATATACGTTCATTAGTTCTTTTTCTGTTAACGTCTCAAATTTATTTTCCATTATAAATCATCCTTTCATAATTTGACTAAGTTCCTAACTACGTCTCCTATAATATTCCTGAATGAATTAAAAAATCGAAAATTGCTAATTTAGTACTTTTTTAAACCTATTTGGCTTTCATCTCCAAATTTGCATATTACTGCACAAAATCTGCTATTTTCAAATAGATGCTCAATATTTTTGAGACAATACAGCTAAATTTGATCAACAAAGAAGGTGATACTCAATATATGAGCAACACAATAAAAACATATGATACTTGTAAAGAAAATAATTATGGAGCAAGTAATATGTATGTTAGTAATTGAACATTTTTTATGAAATCATATTAATTAAGAAAGGATGCGCTACATTTCTTTTCAACTCCATATTGTGTAGCATTTTTGTGTTATGGACTATAAAAATATCTTCTTACTTACATTCTCACTAGTAGTATTTTCAGTTTTTCCTTCAGACAACGCTAGAGCCGCAGATAATTCTACTACTGAACCAAATAATAATTTGTCCGTCACCAGTAAAAAAGAGCTTACACCAGATGATCGTCCAACAACAAGCAAAGAATTTTATACCAAGGATGTCTCACTTCAAGAATATCAACAAAATTTGCGCAATTTTATTCCCGTAAATACATCTGAGGTCAAAAAACTTCTTACTGAAAATAATAATCAGGATATAGTATTATATATTGGACGTCCTACTTGTTACTACTGTAGACAAGCATCACCTTATTTAAAAAACTTCGCTGAACTACTTCATGGCAATATCTTTTATTATAATATTGACAATGAACCCAACGCCCATGATTATGCATTTAATACATTAGGAATTCCAGGAACTCCAACTACGATGCGATTAAAAAATGGAAAACTTGTATCTGCTTGGGTCGGAGGAGAAAAGACTGGTCAAGAATTTTATGACTTCCTTTTCTCGGAAAAAGCTAATAGTTTATCCAACTCATACGACATAAAATAATAAATTTCTCTGGAGTAAAATACTTTATTTTTGCTCCAGAGATTTTTTAGTGTTTAAAATTTTTTGTAATACAAAAAAACGCATCCCCCACCAAAGTGAGAAATGCGTTTGAAACGTTGATATAACGTGATATTAACGTTTTGAGAATTGTGAAGCTTTACGAGCCTTCTTAAGACCTGGCTTCTTACGTTCTTTCATACGTGCATCACGAGTCAAGAGACCTGCACGCTTCAAGACACCGCGGAAGTCTGGATCTACTTCAAGTAAAGCGCGTGCGATACCATGACGTGTAGCGCCAGCTTGACCTGAGAAGCCACCACCGTTAACGTTTACCAATACGTCATATTGGTCTTTTGTTTCTGTGGCAACGAATGGTTGAGCCATAACTTCGCGTAAGTTTGCAAATGGAATGTATTCTTCTGCAGATTTGCCGTTCATTGTGATCTTACCTGTACCTGGTACCAAGATCACACGTGCAACTGAGTTTTTACGACGACCTGTGCCGCGATATTGTACTTGTGCCAAATTCGTTTTCCTCCTAGATTAAGTTTGTGATGTCTAATACTTCTGGGTTTTGAGCAGCATGCTTGTGTTCTGCACCACGGTAAACGTGAAGCTTCTTAGCTTGTGCACGACCAAGAGTACCCTTTGGAAGCATACCTTTAACAGATAATGCGATCAATTTTTCTGGATCCTTTTCACGGTAGTCACCAGCTGTACGTTCCTTCAAGCCACCTGGATGGTTTGAGTGATGGTAATAGATCTTATCTGTTGCTTTACGACCTGTCAAAGCAACTTTTTCTGCATTGATGACGATCACAAAGTCACCTGTATCAACGTTTGGTGTGAAAGTAGGCTTGTTCTTGCCGCGTAAAACAGATGCTACCACTGTGGATAAGCGTCCCAAAGGAACATCTGTTGCATCTACGACATACCATTTACGTTCTACTTCGCCTGGTTTTGCAATATATGTTGTACGCACGTTTATTTCCTCCATTTAATGTATACATGTTTGACAAACAATAAGATTAACGGGGCTTACTGTGGGGCAAACAATACCAAATACTATATTACGATTTTTTTTAGGTATAGTCAATTATAACTTTCAATAAATCATAAAATCAAGCTATATTTTATTCATAATAAACTTTCTTCAGATAAAGTCCACTTGCCGGTGCTGTTTCTCGACATTCATTGCGGTCTTTGACTTCATACAAACGCAAGAAATCATGAACTGGTCGCTTACCATTCCCGATCTCCAGCAAAGTTGCGACCATGATCCGCACTTGATTATACAAAAAGCCGTTGCCGTAGAATTCAAAGATCACTTCATTGTTTTTTTTGTCTTCTCTGACGGTAGCCTCATAGATCGTCCGGACATGATCTTTAGTTTGACTGCCTGAAGCTACAAAACTCGAAAAATCATGCGTCCCCACGACATCGGGCATTGCTTCTTTGATCCGCTTGATATCAAGGGGATACTTGTAATGTCCAGTGTAGAAACGTTTAAAAGGATCGGTGAACCATGAACGGCTGACGCGATACATATAGCGCTTGCCGTGGGTGGTAAAGCGGGCATGAAAGTCATCACTGACGATCTTGCAATCAATGACCTCACAATCAAGGGGCAACATTGAATTTAATCCCTTGAGCATCCCTTCTGGTGAGATATCATGGGGAAAATCAAAGTGGATGACTTGCCCCAAAGCATGCACACCCGAGTCAGTGCGACCAGAGCCATAGATCGTGATATAGTCGTCAAACTTACTCATCTTATTGAGTGCTTTTTCTAAAACTGACTGCACGGTCCGTTGCTTGGGTTGGGCTTGAAAGCCTGCAAAATTAGTGCCGTCATAGGCTAAAGTTATCATATAACGCTTCGTCATTAAAATTCCTCAATTTCTCAAAAATATCAAGGCGAGAGTCACTAGGAAAAAGAAGATCAAAGCTAGCGTATCTTGTAAATGCCAAACTTGCAAACGATACTTACTTCGCCCTTCTCCTCCACGATAACCTCGCGCTTCCATCGCCGTTGCCAGATCTTCAGCCCGGGTCAAGGCACTGACAAATAGGGGGATCAATAGCGGGATCACTGCCTTTATCCGGGAGATAAGACTGCCTTCGCTAAAATCAACTCCGCGTGAACGTTGAGCATTCATGATCTTAGTCGTCTCATCCATCAAAGTCGGCACAAAACGTAAAGCGATCGATAACATCAAAGAGATCTCATGTACGGGCACTTTGAGCTTCTTTAATGGTTGCATCAACGATTCAGTTGCATCAGCGATCGCAAGTGGTGTCGTCGTCACCGTCAAAAGCGTCGACATGAAAATGATCAACACAAAACGGCAAAAGACATAAAAGCCATTGACCAAACCAAACTGTGTCAATGTCAAAGGGCCAAACTGCCAATAAGTCGGGCCTCCACGTGTAAAGAAGACTTGCAAGAGGACTGTAAATAAGATCAACCAGATCAAAGGCATGACCCCTTTAACAAAATAGCTCAGACTGATCTTTGAAAGTAAAACACTGAGCAAAGTCACAATTCCTAATAGAAGATATGATCGCCAGTTGTTACATAAAAAAATGATCAACACAAAGTAAAAACACAAGATCATCTTGGCGCGGGGATCAAGGCGATGGACCAAAGAATCACCCCTTATATAACGTCCGAGTAATAATTTATCCATTTTTAGCCCCCTGTTCTTTTATTTTTGTCGCTAAGATCTGTGCTAATTCATGTTCAGTTAACGGGAGCTGAGCAAATTTCATCCCCCGTTCAACTAAGCGCTGAGCAAAAGCGGTTGTTTGTGGTAGATTTAAATGATGTTTTTTTAGCCAGCCTGGATCTGAAAAAAGTTCTGCTGGCGTTTTATCGGCAAGCAAGCGCCCTGCTTCCATCACTAAAACTTGATCAGCAAAATCAGCCACATCATTCATTTGATGGGTCACTAAGATGATCGTCAATTTTTCTTTTTCATGAAGTCGCTTGAACAATGCCATCATTTCAGCCCGTCCACTTGGATCTAAGCCCGCAGTTGGTTCATCTAAAACTAAAACTTTAGGTGACATCGCTAAGATCCCAGCGATCGCGACCCGACGCATCTGGCCCCCAGAAAGTTCAAACGGCGAACGCTCTAACACACTTTCATCTAAATTGACTAGTTGGGCTTTTTGGCGCGCGATCTTTTTTGCTTCTTGCTCGGTCGCACCAAAATTTTTCGGCGCAAATGCGATATCTTTTAAGACCGTTTCTTCAAATAGTTGGGCTTCGGGAAATTGAAACACGAAACCAACTTCTTGGCGCAACTTAGCTAACTCTTTATTTTTAGTTGCTGGTGTTATCACCTGCCCATTGACCGTCAAACGACCGCTGGTGGGCTTTAAAAGTCCATTTAAATGCTGTAACAAGGTAGACTTTCCACTCCCAGTATGTCCAACAATAGCAGTAAAACTTTGATCTTTGATCGTAAAGCTTACATCTTTTAGTGCTTGTTGGGCTAAAGGGGTCTCGGCTTGATACGTATAGCTTAATTTTTCAAGTTGAATTGCCATAACCAGTCCACCAATTCCTTTTCTGTCAAATATTTTTCGGGTACTTTGATCCCCAACTTAGCTAGCTCATGCTTCAACCGTTCGGGATAAGGCACATCTAAGCCCACTTTACTCAATTCATTTCCCCGTGTAAAGATATTTTCCGGTGTATCATCATCGATCACTTTACCTTGTTCTAACACAATGATCCGATCAGCCAAAGCAGCCTCATCAATATCATGTGTGATCGAAATGACTGTGAAGCCTTCTTCTTTATTCAAACGTCGCATTAAAGCGACTAACTCTGCTCGTCCCTCGGGATCAAGCATACTGGTCGATTCATCAAAGATCACGATCTGGGGTCTGATCGCCAAGACACCAGCGATCGCAACGCGCTGCTTTTGCCCACCCGAAAGACGAACTGGTTCATGTTTGGCAAAAGCTTGCATGTTAACAGCTTCCAAGGCTTCTTGGACTCGTTGATGCATTTGCTTATAGGAAACGCCCCGATTTTCTAAACCAAAGGCCACATCGCCTTCAACATCTGCACCCACAAATTGATTATCCGGATTCTGAAAAACCATCCCTATCTTATCTCTGATCGCCCAAATATTTTCTTCATTCAAAGGCAGGCCTGCAACAGTTATCGTCCCCTCAGTTGGTGTCAACAACCCATCGAGCAATTTTGCCAGAGTACTCTTGCCACTTCCATTATGGCCGATCAAAGCGACCCACTGCCCCTGTTCGATCGTTAAATCGATCTGCGACAATGTCTTTTGTTGACTCTCTTCATCGTACGTAAAGCTAAGATTTTTTATCTCAATAATTGCACTCATTTAGCTTCCCCCACTGAAATTCTAGTTGCTAGTCTGCAACCCTTTAGGAATAATATACCACATTCTCACGTTTTAATTTGCCAATCTGAGATTTTGCTTCTAAAATTAAAGTTACAAGGTGAAATTTTATGAAAAAAATCGGGATCATTATCAGTAGTACGCGTTCTGAGCACAGAGCCCTTTGATCACTGGATGGTTCGCTAAAAATTTTTCTTAAGATGAACTGACTTCCCTTCTTAGATGAAAGTGAAATACCCTACCATTATAGTACAACTAAACGCTGAAATGAGAAGATCGCTACTCAGTGCGTTTTTATCTTCATCGTTTCTCAATATAATTGGGGCTACCCGCTGTCTCGAAAAATGCGCTTGACTACCTCGCAAATGACAATAAAAACCCCTAAGTTATGTCCAACTTAGGGGCCTTCACCAATATTGGTCGGCTTTCTAATTAGCCATCACTATACGTTGGCTAAGGCTTGCTCGATCGGTGTATCACCACTACTCATCATGATGACTTTTTTTTGTGTGTTGTCATGTTCTAAGATCTCAGCTAAAGTCAAAGCCACATCCGGGATCGGATTTTTTGAAACTTTAGTTGCTCCAACTGTGATCTTACCTGTACCAGGTTCTTCAGTCAAAGCTGTTGGTTGTAAGATCGTATAATCTAAGTCCGTGTTATGCACTAAATAGTGGTCTGCAAAAAATTTGGCAATATTATAATCCATGATCTGAGCTAAACCATCTTCATGCCAAAATTCTGGTTCTAAGGCATGCAATGAGCTCAACATGATATAACGTTTGATACCATTTAGCTCAGCAGCTTGCATCGTCTTAACAGCACCAAAGGCATCAGTCTGTAAGAGATCTTTACCACGTGAACCGGCTGTAAAGTAGATCGCATCTTGTTGACCGATCAAAGCCGCCAATTCTTCTTTTGAAGCATGCAGATCTAATTTGACTGCAGTCACTTGTGGTGAATCCTTCAACAAAACATTTTCAGGATGACGCGCAGCTGCGGTCACTTGATGCCCCTTAGCAACTAGATCTTTAACTAATTCTGATGCAACTCGACCAGTAGCACCGACTACAAAAATCCGCATTATATAATTACCTCACTTTATTTTAAAACATCATTGAGCGCTTCACTCATCGTTGGATGGGTATAGATCTGATCACGCAACATTGTGTATGGTAGTTTAGCATTGATAGCCAAACTGAGCAAATTGATCAGCTCGTGTGATTCCTTAGCATAGATCGTAGCCCCTAAGACTAAGCCAGTTTCAGGATCAACTAAAACTTTAAAGAGCCCACGTGTATCCTTTAAGACCCGTGCCTTGGGAATAGCTGCAACTGGCAACTTGAAGAGCTTATATTCGACCCCTGCTGCCTTAGCTTCTTTTTCGTTTAGACCAACTTTAGATAATGGTGGTTCGATAAAAACGCTATAAGGAACATTTTTACGATCACTGATCCGGCGTTTGCCAGCACCAAAAAGTTCATCTTTAATGATCCGGAAATCATCTAAAGAGATATAAGTGAATTGAAGCCCACCTTTAACATCTCCGATCGCCCAAACGCCAGGGACACTCGTATGCAATTGATCATCTACGACCACAGCTCCGCGATCATCTACTTTTATCGCTGTATTTTCCAACCCTAGCTCATCTGTGCGTGGCTTACGTCCAGTAGCTGCCAAAACCTTATCTGCAGTCACCGTATGTTCATCACCATCTTTTTCATAGACGACTGCTACACTATCATCAAGATCACGCACTTCTTTGATCTTGACGCCTAGCTTAAAGTCAACTCCAAGTTCAGTCAGATCCTTGAAAACAAGCTGTGAGATATCATCATCTTCACGTGGGATAAACTTATCCGAAGCATCTAAGACGGTGACTTTGGCACCATAATTAGCAAACATGCTGGCAAATTCAAGTCCGATATACCCCGCACCGATGATCACTAACTCTTTTGGCAATTCAGCTAGATCCATCGCTTGCGTAGAATCAAGCAAATACTTACTTTCAGCTAGGCCTTTGATCGGCAACATCACGGGTTTTGCGCCAGTATTGATAAAGATCCGTTCCCCTTCAAATTCTAAAGTCTTGTTATCTGGTGTCGTAACACTGATAACATGATCTGAATCAAATTTAGCTGTACCATTTAGGACACGAACAGTTGGTTCATCTGCTAACATATGATAATTCTTATCCCGCAAAAAGGCTGTCATCTCATTTTTTCCGACTACAGCTTGACTGAAATCAGCCTTTTTCTCAGCTTCAATGATCAAGCGTTTCGACGGTAAACAGCCAATATTGATACATGTCCCGCCGTACATTTGATCTGACTGCTCTACTACTAGAACTTCTTCACCTTTACTTGCTAATGTTTTAGCTAAGGTCTTTCCACCCTTACCAAAACCAATAACGATATTTTTTACCTTTTCCATTTTCATTCCCACTTTCTATTCAAGTCTACACTATTGATTATACAAAGTTTATCGGACTTGTCACACAATATGCTTACATTTTGTAAGTTTTTTTATTTAACTCCTTTCCCCATTGACGTTACCGCTTTCTTTTTTCAAATGCAATTATTTTATCTCAAATAAAAAGATCACTAGCTACAATTACAACTAGTGACCTTTTCAGATCATTTTGCTCGTTTCTTTTTGCGACTAGCAACTAATAGTAAACCACTAGTAAGACCTAACAACCCTAATAGAGCTAAACTATTTTCCTTAACTTCACCTGTTTGTGGTAATTCAACTTTTGCTTTTTCTGTTATTTTTGGAGCGACTTGTTCCTTATCCACAGTAAAAGTAGTTTCATTTACTTTAGTACCTTGTTTACTGATTTGAGTAACTGGTGCGATCACTTCTTCTGTTACTATAGCGAGCAATTTACCTGTTTCTTTATCGACCTGATAATTTATCGTTTTGATCTTTTGGCCTTTTTTCCCAGCTTGAACAATGAGCGTCTTACCAAACGGCAACGTTTGATCTATTTCACAGCTAATTGGAAAATCAAGTTCTTCGATCATCACTTCTGGTCTAGTACCGACTGTAATGATCTCTGATACTGGTTCTTTAGTCACAGTTCCATTTGGATGTCTGATCCCTGACTTCCCTTCTTGTTTGACTACCTTTGTGCCCTTGGCCAAGGTCTTATCACCTTCATAGATCGTCAAATACGCTATCGCTGTCTCTTCACCTATTCCGCGCTTGATCACTTTAGCACGTGACGGTTCTTCTTTGATGGTCGTTTGAGAATTCACTTCTCCACTCTTTTCATCCACACTAAAAGTCGTGATCGCTATTTTTTTACCCGCTTTTCCTGGATCGACGACGACCTCTAGATCAGTCTTTTTTAACATTGCGTCATCTTCATAGATCACTTCTGGCTCAAGCATTGTTTCGTTTACTTCTGGTCTAGTGCCGACAGCGATGATCTCTGATACTGGTTCTTTAGTCACAGTCCCATTTGGATGTCTGATCCCTGACTTACCTTCTTGTTTGACTACCTTTGTGCCCTTGACTAGGGTCTTATCGCCTTCATAGATCGTTAAATACGCTATCGCTGTCTCTTCACCTATTCCACGCTTGATCACTTTGGCACGTGACGGTTCTTCTTTGATGGTCGTTTGAGAATTAACTTCTCCACTCTTTTCATCCACGCTAAAAGTCGTGATCGCTATTTTTTTACCTGCTTTTCCTGGATCGACGACGACCTCTGGATCAGTCTTTTTTAACATTGCATCATCTTCATAGATCACTTCTGGCTCAAGCATTGTTTCGTTTACTTCTGGTCTAGTACCGATCTCTATTACTTGAGTGACTGCCTCAACTAAGCTCTTTCCATTTGGGTGAATTACACCATCGACACCAACTTCTATTTGCCGCATTACACCCTTTTCTAAAGTTTCATTAGCCACATAGCGCGTAGACTTGGGAACAAGTGTCGTTTGCCCACTTCCACGAAAAATGATCTCAGCTACAGTTGGTATTATTTCACTAATTGGTTCCAAACTGGTGAGTTCACCTGTTTTTGGATCAACTTTATACTTAGTTGTTGTTATCTGTTTACCATTTTCTCCAACTTGTGCTACTCTCTCAGGATCTGTTGGTAAGCTCATCGGATCTTCTTTATATACTGTTGGAAAAACAAGCACTTCTTCTTTAATTGTTGGTTTAGTTCCAACCAAGATAACTTCGGGCATTGCTGCTTTTGTGACGACTCCATTAGGTTGTAAGATCCCGACTTTACCTTTAGATCCTATTACTTGTTGTCCAAGAGACAACTCCTCACTTCCTTGGTAAACTATCTGATACGGTATCTCGACCTCTACTCCAGAACCCACTTTGACTTGTTGAGTCACTGGGAGAATAGTTATACTTTCGAGTGGCTCTTTTGCTGTAACTTTGCCTGTTTGCTTATCTAATACATAATTTACCGTAACAGTTTTTTGACCTGTTTTTCCCTCGACCAAAACGATCGGAGTGGCGTCACTTCGCATTGTTTTATCGGTCACATAATTTGTTTCATATGGTATATCTACTGTCGTTACCTCTGGTTTCGTTCCTACTTCAATGATCATCGGCGTTGGTTGCGTAGTTTCTAAATGTGACTGTGGTAAGATAACATTTTCTAGCTCAGTCACTAAAGCTTCCTCAGCTGTAACTTTGATCGTGATCGTTTTTTTGTCAGTTGCTGTTCCAGTAAAATCATAATCGATCGTGAGTGGTGATCCACTTTCCGGTGTATATTGGGCTTGAACTTTACCCGCGACCACTGGGAGATCGATCACTTTTCCCGCCGTTTTTAGTTGTGCTTTTGTGAGCGCTAATTGCTCCGTTGGCTCGTTGATCTCGATCTGTAACGGTTTGTAGATGATCGTTGGAACTAAATTTGGTGTGACACTCAATAAACCGGTTTGATCATCTAATTTATACGGGATCGAAGCTTTTTTAAAGGCAGCTTCCGCCAAGCCATACCTCTTATATTCTCGTTTCGTTCGCCCTACGTCTCTGATCGAGATAACTCTTGAACCAGCTTTATTCAATAAACTAAGTAACCCTTTATTATTGACCAAAGAATCAACACTTTGTGTAAATAGATCGGTCTCTAATCGGATCTCAGCATTTTTTAGATCTTCATCGGTGATATCATAACGAGCCGGAATATCACTAGCTTCGATCGTCCCGATCTGTTCTAATGGATTGATCGCAGTATCTTTTCCTTTAACTGAATAACTAGCCTTTGCATTATCAAATCTTTCTGGGATACGCAACGCACTGATCCACAATAGACGATCTCCATTCTCCATCTGCTCCCATAAAGGTGCTAATTTAGAAACATCATCCGTTAAATACATATCATCGACCATTGTCGTCACTTCAACTAAGACCATGATCAACTGGGGCTCTCTAGTCACACTAACTTCGGTTTTAGGATCAAATGTAACTGTCTTTGAGCCACTTTGCTCATCATAAACTTGTGTTACATTTCCTTTATTTCCAGTTTGAATGACCTTGGTCTCACCTGCAGTCAAATTTTCATTTTCACGGTACTGAGTCTGATAGTCAAGTTCTTCAACTACAAGCTCTTTTGAAGCTTGATCGCTATCAGGCACACCAGTATTTTCTACCTCTTCCGCCTCGTTGTTTCCGTTTTCATTTTCCGGTGTGACTGAAACGTCAGAAACTAATTCAGG
>NZ_CAQLEL010000096.1:0-14097 GCF_948826705.1 uncultured Ligilactobacillus sp. | reverse complement strand
TGGTGGTGGATTTAAAGCAACGAAAAATGATTCATCTAATCGGACTGTAAACGTAACACAACAATTGCTTGATTGGTTAGCTGAACTCAAAGAAAATAATAGCAATATGGTATTTGAAAATGCACGTGGTCAGATCCCAACTTCAGCGGCTGCAAATAATACATTACGCGCGCTCTTAAAACAAGCCAAGATCAAGAAACCATCCTTTCACTTCCATTCGCTACGTCATACACATGTTGCCTATCTACTTAGCAAAGGGATCGATATTTTTGTTATTTCTAAGCGATTAGGTCACTCGGATCTATCTACTACGACTGATACTTATGCCTATCTTATCCATGAATATCAGCAAACACAAATAAGTGAGATCAAGAAAAATCTCGCTTTGCTGGCTGAGTAATTTGTGCAACATTTGTGCAACAACTTTTCAAATTCCTACTGTTTTTAACTGTTTTTTCAATAAAACAAAAAAGGCAAAACGCTGATATAACAACGTTTTGCCTTTTCTTAACTGGTATTAACTTCATTTAAAATGATCCGGGTGAGATTCGAACTCACGACCTACGGTTTAGAAGACCGTTGCTCTATCCAACTGAGCTACCAGACCATCGCAACAAAGTTAATTATACCGTCTTTTTATGATCAAAGTCAATCATTTTCAGATGAAAATTTATAAATTTTTATCTTGTGATCTTATTCATTTTTTAGTGCCTTAACTAAACGATCCAAGAAGTTTCCTTCATCAGCAACTTCATCGCCCGAAGCTTCTGCAAAAGCCTTCAATGCGATCTTTTGTTGTTTATTTAGACTCTTTGGTGTTTGAACTTTCACTGTGACACGTTCATCACCATTACCTGTTCCATGCAATCTCGGTGCACCTTTACCACGTAAGCGGAATGTCGTTCCCGTTTGCGTTCCAGCCGGGATCTTCAACTTAACATCTCCGTGAACAGTCTTAACAGGGATCTCAGCCCCTAAGGTAGCCTGCACAAATGTGATCGGTTGTTCTAAATAGATCTCAGAGCCATCACGCTTAAAGGTATCACTTGGTGCAACATTAAAGACGATAAATAGATCGCCGTATGGACCACCATTTACCCCAGCTTCACCTTGGCCTTGCAAACGCATTTGATTGCCATCTTCGACCCCTGCTGGCACTTTGACTTCGACTGCATGCTTCTTACGGATATGACCGGAACCATGACATGTAGTACACTTTTCTTTGATCTCTTTTCCAGTACCACCACAGACATCACATTCTTGTTGTGTCATGATACGACCAAGTGGGGTTTGACGCTCAACTTGGACAAAGCCACGACCACCACAATGTGAACAAGTCACAGGTGATGTTCCTGGTTTAGCACCAGTGCCGTTACATGTGTCGCAATCTTCTTCACGAGTATATTCAATTTCAGTCGTCTTACCAAAAATTGCTTCTTCAAAGGTCAAGTTCATTTCATATTGCAGATCACGTCCTTGACGTGGCGCTGTTCGTGAACGGCTAGCACCGCCACCACCAAAGAATGAACTGAAAATATCGTCAAAACCGCCGAAGCCACCTTCAAAGCCGCCACCACCAAAGCCTTGCCCAGCACCGCCAAAGCCTTGAGCTCCAGTTGAGCCAAATTGATCAAATTGAGCCTTTTTCTGCGGGTCACTTAAAATCTCATAAGCATCGTTTATCTCTTTGAATTTTTCTTCTGCCCCAGCTTCATGGTTTAGGTCAGGGTGATACTTCTTCGATAGTTTGCGATAAGCGCGCTTGATCTCATCAGTAGATGCATCTTTGGAAATACCTAAGACATCATAAGGATTCTTTTCCATGTTTCTCCTCCAAATAATTGGTTATTTGCCGTGCAATTACACTTAAATTTAGATTAACATAACTGCTTAAAAATAAAAAGCCAAAGTCCACAAAGGGCCTTTGACTTTTCATTTAGCCATTGTAACGATTATTTATCGTCAGGATCGACTTCTTTAAAGTCGCCATCTACTGTGTTATCATCAGCAGCGTTGTTTTCGCTAGCGGATGCACCATCAGCTTGAGCTTGGCCTTGAGCTTGTTGTGCTTGTTGGTAAAGTTTGACTGACACATCTTGGATGATCTTTGTCAAATCATCTTTCTTAGCTTTCATGTCTTCAATGTTATTTTCTTCTTGAGCTTTCTTCAATGCATCACGTGCATCTTCAGCTTTCTTCACTTCGTCATCAGACACTTTGCCTTTGATCTCTTCTAATGTCTTATCTGTTTGGAAGAGCAATTGATCTACTTCGTTGCGTAGGTCAACTTCTTCTTTACGCTTCTTATCAGCTTCTTCATTTTCCTTAGCTTCCTTGACCATACGATCGATCTCCTCGTCGGATAGACCAGATGAACTCTTGATCGTGATCTTTTGTTCTTTGTTAGTTCCAAGATCTTTAGCAGATACATTTACGATACCGTTCTTGTCGATATCAAATGTAACTTGGATCTGAGGAACACCACGTGGAGCTGCTGGAATATCTGTTAATTGGAAACGACCTAAAGTCTTGTTGTCAGCTGCCATTGGACGTTCACCTTGTAAAACGTGAATATCAACAGCTGGTTGGTTATCAGCAGCAGTTGAGAAGACTTGTGACTTAGAAGTTGGGATCGTCGTATTGCGATCGATCAATTTTGTAAAGACGCCACCCATTGTTTCGATACCAAGTGATAATGGGGTAACATCAAGTAAAACAACGTCTTTAACATCACCAGTGATGACCCCACCTTGAATAGCTGCCCCTAAAGCAACAGCTTCATCAGGGTTAACAGATTCGTTTGGTGTATGACCAGTTTCAGCTTTAACAGCTTCCTTAACTGCAGGAATACGTGTTGAACCACCAACTAAGATGACTTCATCAATGTCAGCATTTGTTAGACCAGCATCTTGTAAAGCATTACGTACAGGGATCTTAGTTCTTTCGATCAAATCATGTGTCAATTCATTGAACTTAGCACGTGTTAAAGTTGTTTCTAAGTGCAATGGACCAGCTTCACCTGCTGTGATGAATGGCAAGGAGATCTGTGCAGAAGTTACACCAGAAAGGTCTTTTTTAGCCTTTTCAGCAGCATCTTTAAGACGTTGCATTGCCATCTTATCAGTTGAAAGATCAATACCATGTTCTTTCTTGAATTCTGCTACTAACCAATCGATGATCTTGTTATCAAAGTCATCCCCACCAAGGTTGGTATCACCGTTTGTAGAAAGCACTTGGAAGACACCGTCGCCAAGTTCAAGGATGGAAACGTCAAATGTACCACCACCAAGGTCAAAGACCAAAACTTTTTCATCTTTGTCTTGCTTGTCCAAACCATAAGCTAAAGCAGCTGCTGTTGGTTCGTTAACGATACGTTCAACTTTCAAACCAGCGATCTTACCAGCATCTTTAGTAGCTTGACGTTGTGAGTCATTGAAATAAGCTGGAACTGTGATAACAGCTTGAGTAACTTCTTCACCTAAGTAGCTTTCAGCATATTCTTTGATATATTGCAAGATCATTGCTGAAATTTCTTGTGGTGTGTATTCTTTACCTTCGATATCTACTGTATAACCTGCTTCGCCCATGTGACGTTTGATCGAGCTGATCGTATTTGGGTTAGTGATCGCTTGACGTTTAGCCACTTCACCAACTTGAGTTTCACCATTTTTAAATGAAACAACAGATGGAGTTGTCCGGTTACCTTCTGGATTTGTAATAATTTTTGCTTCTTTACCTTCAAGAACAGCAACTGCTGAGTTGGTTGTCCCAAGGTCAATACCAATGATTTTTGACATTAAAAATTCACCCTTTTACAAAATTATTGTGCGACAACGACCATTGCTGGACGTAAGACGCGATCTTTTAACATATAGCCCTCTTGTAAGACTTGAACGATCGTTTCAGGTGCTTGCCCTTCTTCGACCGGCACTGACTTGACCGCTTGATGTTTTGTCGGATCAAATTCTTCACCCAACGAAGCGATCTTTGTCACATCATTACTTTGCAAGGCCTTATCGAGATCTCTTGCAACGATCTCGATCCCTTGCTTGAGCTGTTTTGAACCAGCATCTTCAACTTCTGTTTGCAAGGCACGCGTCAAATTATCAACAACTGGTAAAATATCACGTGCTAGATCTTGACCTTCATAACGAAGAAGTTGCTCTTGTTCTTTTTTGAAACGCTTAGTCATGTTCGCCATTTCTGCTTCTGAACGGTAATAGCGATCTTCTAATTCATCATATTTTTTTTGCAGTTCAGTTAACTGATCAGTCAAAGCCGTGACTTCATCAACAGCTTCTTCTTTCTTTGGATCATCCACTGAATCATTTTTTACTTCAGTTTCATCCGGTGCTGTTTGCTCTGCTGCAGCATTTTTGATCTCTTCTTCTGCCACATCAACACCCCTTTTCCTATAAAATTAATTTAAAACTTTTGATAATAATCGTTTATCCTCTTAGTCAGTTCATCACGAAAAACAGTGATCAGACCGATCATTTTTGAATACGGCATATTTGTCGGACCTAGGATCGCGATCGTCCCCTGTCCATGGTTACCGTCATCAAAAGTAGCTGAGATCAAGCTATAGTTTTGTAACAAAATACTTGGTAATTCATCACCCAACTTAACGGAGATCCCATTTTTAGATGGATCCACCAAACTGCCGATCCCTTGAGTTTGATCAACTAGAGAATATAGCGACTTTATCTGTTCAAGTGAGGCATCTTTGGAAAAATCCAAAAGATTCATCTTACCCCCTACATAAACCTGTTCCTTAGCTGCACGATTCAAGATATTCCCAAAAACATCAATGAAACCAGCAGGTTGATGTAAGTAACGGTTCAAAAGGGGCAAACATTCATTAAGCCTGACGATCACCTGTCTTAGTGGTAGACCAACGACTCTATCATTGATCAGACGGATAACAGCTTCGAGTTCACTGCCACTTATCCCACTTGGCATCGTAAACGTCTGACTCTCAACGGTACCGTCACTTGTCACCAAAATCACCATTACCTGTTGATTGCCAAGCTCTACAAGTCTAAAACCCTCTAAGCGTAGATCCTTAGCTTCAGGTTTGAGCGAAATAGCAGTGTAACTTGTCAAATCGGATAAGATCTTAGCTGAAGTAGCTAGGATCTCATCGATCTTCTGAAATTCATTTCCAAAAGAGTTGCGAATATCATGCAAAGCATTACGATCAAGTTTGCTAGGTTTCATCAAATTATCGACATAATATCGATACCCCTTAAGTGAAGGGATCCTCCCTGAACTTGAATGTTCCTTTGCAATATATCCTTGCTGTTCGAGAACCGCCATCTCATTGCGAATGGTCGCTGAACTCACATGGACCGGTAATTGTTGTTGTAAAGTCTTCGATCCGATCGGCTGCCCCGCTTCTGTATAATTGCGGATCACAGCTTCAAGGATCAATAACTGTCGCTCAGTCAACACTACGATCACCTCTTTTAGCACTTAACACTATGGAGTGCTAAGTCAATTATTAATATACACAACTCTTAGCAATCTGTCAAGCAGAGTGCTAATTTTCATTTTGAACATTGAGCAACGCTTCAGAATGCCGTTTATCAGCCTCTAATTGTACGACTAATTCAGTGATACTATTAAATTTCACCATTGGCCGCAAATAATTTTTCCAATAGACCGTTACTTTTTTGCCATAGACCATCGCAGAAAAATCAAAGAGATTTACTTCTAATGTCTTAGCTAGATCATCACCAAAAGTTTCATTATGACCGATCGAAGCCATTCCTTGGTATCGTTTACCATCCAATTCTACTTCAACAGCATAGACCCCTACTGCTGGCAATTGTTTGTAAGAACTCGTTTCAATGTTCAAAGTTGGAAAACCTATCTGCCGGCCACGTTCAAAGCCATGTACCACTGTCCCAGTCGTTTGGTAATCATAACCTAAATAGTGAGCTGCAAGTTCGACTTTGCCACTCGCTAAAGCTTCCCTGATCCCAGTCGAACCAACTTTTTCATCTTCTTTTAGTAGCTCGACAGTCTGGATCTCGAATCTATTTTTAGCATACTTAGGCAAATTTTTCATATTAGCGACTGTATGGGGCCCATATGTGTAATCACTGCCAGCAGTTATCCCTACTGCATTTAGACCTACGACATATTTATCGATAAATTCTTGGGGCTTTAAATACGCAAGCTTTTCGTCAAATTTGACCACATAAGCAATATCTGCTCCAAATTTTTCAAATAATGATAATTTTTCGGTGATCGTCGTCAAATATTGGATCTTTTGCGGATCACGATGCTGAAAAATAGCACTGGGATGCCGATCAAAAGTCATCACAGCTAGCTTGACACCCATTTTTTTTGCTTGTTGTTTAGCTGCCTTGATCACGGCTTGATGTCCACGATGGACTCCATCAAAAAAACCTAGTGCTAAGACGATCCTTCCTGAATAGATCTCACTTTTAGCATACGGTTCAGCTAATTCAATAACTTTCATCTCTGTTACCCTCTTTGAGTTAGATCAAGCATTTGCTCTGAACGAAAAACATCTTTTTTGTCATCATAATAATAAAGCGCCCGTGCTTTATCACCATACATCAACAAGATCTTTGACGTCTTATCTTTAAAAATATTTGCTGGTAAAAAACCACCATTTTGAACCTTTTGCCACTGTTGTTCAGTCAGGATAACTTTCGGATAGCTTCGAAAAGCATATTCAAGTGGATAAAGGTAAGTCTCTAGTTCTTCTGGAGTGGCATTAGTCAGCTGTTCAAGGGTCACACTCTTCTTTAGATCAAAGCCCCCACTTTGCAGACGGGTCAGATCTGACATTACAGCTGGTACGCCTAAAATTTCGCCTAGATCTAACGCTAAAGTCCGGACATAAGTTCCTTTACCACAACCGACTTCAAAATAAAGCGTTTGTTGTTTTTTAGCTACATCATATGTGCTTGGTTTAGTCTGCTTAAAATAATCGACTGTGATCTTTCTTTTGGGGCGTTCAACACTTTGCCCGGCACGTGCGTATTCGTAGAGCCGCTTACCATCGACCTTGACTGCAGAATACATCGGCGGGGTCTGAATTATCTCACCTGTCAGCTGTACCATTGCTTGATCGATCTGTTCTTGACTAAAAGGTCGTTCGATAGCTTTTTTAGCAATAACTTCACCATCAAGATCTTCAGTTTCTGTTGAAAAGCCTAAAATTATCTCACCTTTATAAACTTTTCCCGAAGCCATCAAGTAATTGACTGCCTTAGTTGCTCTACCGATACAGATCGGTAAAACACCATCAACATTGGGATCAAGTGTACCACTATGCCCAACTTTACGTGTTTTAAAAATTTTCCGGCATTTAAAAACTGCATCGTGGCTCGTCATACCACGATCTTTATTCAAAGGAAGGATCCCGTCCATTTTTTACCTCTCTTTTCTAAAAAAAGAAGCTAGAAAAATTTTTCCAGCTTCTTTTTATCTACACATAATTTTTAAATCATGATCGATCAATAAGGATTACTTTCTTGCTGGTGTAGCTTACTTAAAAGCTCATCGATATGATCACCGTAACGTACTGATTCATCCCGTTCAAACTTAATTTCAGGCGTTACATAAATACGCAAGCGTTGGCCCAATTCACGCCTGATCAAACCTGTTGCTTTATCTAAACCGATCTGTGTTTTCTCAGCATCAGAAGCCAAATTAGATAATGTACTGTAGTAGATCGTTGCATGTTGCAAGTCACCTGTCACTTCTACACCCGTGATCGTCACGCCTTGTACTCGAGGATCACGCACACGCTTAGTCAAAATGTCATTGACTTCCCTTTGGATCTCTTGTGATAACCGACCCACACGATAATGTTGTGCCATTCAAATTCCTCCTCAAATCAAATATTAGTCTTGTGGAACTTCTTCCATCACGTAAGCTTCAATACGATCGCCTACTTTGATATCATTGTATTTTTCGATCATCAGACCACATTCGTAACCTTGTTTTACTTGTTTAACGTCATCTTTGAAACGCTTAAGTGAAGCAAGTTTACCTTCATAGATCACGATACCATCACGGATAACGCGGACACCACTATCACGTTGGATATGACCATCTGTGACATAGCCCCCACCGATCGTACCTAACTTAGATACTTTATAAGTTTCACGAATTTCAACTTCACCGATGACTTTTTCTTCAAAGACTGGTTCTAACATACCCTTCATCGCAGTTTCAACTTCATCGATCGCCTTATAGATAACGTTGTGTAAGCGAATGTCGACCTTATCACTTTCAGCTTGGAGCTTAGCTTGTGGGGTCGGGCGTACATTGAAACCGATGATGATAGCATTTGAAGCTTCAGCCAAGGTAACATCAGATTCATTGATCGCACCAACCGCTTGGTGAATGATATTTACTCGAACACCTTCAACGTCGATCTTCTTAAAGCTTTGTGCTAAAGCTTCAGCTGAACCTTGCACATCGGCTTTGATGATCAGATCAACTTCTTTTAGATCCCCTTCTTTTAAGGTATCAAACAAGTTATCTAAGGTCACATGCGTCGTTTGGTTGCGTTCTTTGATCAAGGCACGTTTAGCACGTTCTTCACCAGCAGCCCGTGCTGTCTTTTCATCATCAAATGTAATGAAACGATCACCAGAATCAGGAACATCGTTTAGACCTGTGATCTCAACTGGAGTCGCTGGAGTTGCTTTCTTGATCGAACGACCACGAGCATCAGTCATTGTCCGCACACGGCCAAAGGTGTTACCCACAACGATCGGATCACCAACATGTAATGTACCATGTTGCACGAGTAATGATGCAACAGAGCCCTTACCTTTATCTAGACGAGCTTCGATAACTGAACCTGCACCATGTTGCTTAGCGTTGGCTTTCAATTCGAGCATTTCAGCTTCAAGTAAGATCATATCGAGCAATTCTTCTAAGTTCTTATTGAATTTAGCTGAGATCTCAACGAAGATCGTATCGCCACCCCAACTTTCAGGGATCAATTCATACTCTGATAATTGTTCCATGACGTGGTTTGGATTAGCGCCTGGTTTATCGATCTTATTGACCGCAACGATGATCGGTACATTAGCAGCCTTAGCGTGGTTGATAGCTTCGATCGTTTGTGGCATCACGCCGTCATCAGCGGCAACGACTAAGACAGTGATATCAGTGATATCTGCCCCGCGAGCCCGCATGTTAGTGAAGGCAGCGTGTCCTGGTGTATCCAAGAATGTGATCGTTTTGCCTGAGTGACGCACTTGGTAAGCACCGATATGTTGCGTGATACCACCAGCTTCGCCAGCTGTAACATTGGTATGACGTAATTTATCCAATAACGTTGTCTTACCATGGTCAACGTGACCCATGATCGTTACAACTGGTGGACGTGAAGTCAAATTATCTTGATTATTTTGTTCTTCTTCAAAGAATTTATCGATATCAGCTACGTCAACTTCGATTTTTTCTTCTGCCTTGATACCGTAATCAGCTGCCAAGATCTCGATCGTATCTTTATCAAGGGATTGGTTTTGGTTGACCATAACACCCATCATAAATAACTTCTTGATGATCTCAGCTGGCTCACGGTGGATCTTTTTAGCAATATCTGCCACGTTCATACCGACTGTATAGACCAAAACTTCTGGCAATGGCTTGTTTTTACGTGGAGGAACTGCTGGTTTATTGTTCTTTTGATTGAACTTCTTATTTTTGTTTTTCTTGTTCTTTTTATTGAACTTATGGTTGTTATTATTCCCGCCAAAGCGATTGTTTGAAAACTTATTTTTCTTTTGGTTGTTGTTTTGGCTATTGCCTTGGGAATTATTGCCACGATGTTTTGTGTTATTCGCGTTATTATTATTGTTGTTGTTTTTTTCCATACGCTTCCCTGAATGCCTTTCATTATTTCTTTGTGCGGATGCTTGATTTTGATGCTTAGAATGATTAGTATTCCGCGCATTTTGGGAGTTTTTGTTTACAGCAACATTTTGTTTTTTCTCGCTGTTTTCTTTTTTAGGAGTCGCCTGCTGTTGTGAACTAGATTTAACTGGTTTAACAAATGAAGCTTTAACTTTAGCTTCAGCAGCTTGGTCTAAAGATGACATATGGTTGCCAACTTTAAAACCATTTTTCTTTGCAACTTCAATTACTTCTTTGTTGCTAACGTTTAATTCCTTAGCCAGTTCATAAATCCTTTTTTTACTCATGACTTCACTCTCCTTATTTTCAAGAATACACACCTACTCGATCCCTGATCAAATAAGCTCTGTACTCTTCGATCAAGAAAAAAGAAGCTGGCGTATCTTCTTTCCAAAACCAGGATCGGTAACTGCGATCAATGAACGCTTGACGCCGATCGCAGCACTTAACTCCTGTTTTGTAAATTCTGTTGTTAATGCTACATCATAGCTCTTACACTTATCAGTGAATTTCTTTTGGGTGCTTTGCCCACAATCGTTTGCCATCAACACGACTTTAGCTTTTCCGGAACGAATCGTTGCTAAGACCAGATCTTGGCCTGTAGTCAACTTGCCAGCCTTCCGAGCTAATCCCAGTAAGTTTAGAGCTTTTTTTTGTTTGATCTTATTTTCCATTGCCAAATAATTCTGCTCGTGCAACTTGGTGATCGACATATGCCACTAGCTCATCATAAAAAGCAGGTTCGATCTTAACACCAAAAACTTTATCAAAAGTCTTTTGTTCTCGAGCTTTCTTTGCGGTAGCCACATCTAAATGAATATATGCACCCCGGCCAGCCTTTTTACCAGTTGGATCAAGACTCACTTCATTTTCTTTGTTTTTCACGACGCGTACAAGTTCTTTTTTAGGTTTCATTTCACCAGTAACAATATCTTTGCGCATTGGGATCTTGCGTTGTGCCATGTTTGTGCCCCCTATTCTTCAGTCGTTTCGATCGAAACTTCTGCTTCTAAAGCAGCCATATCGGATTCAGATTTGATATCGATCTTGTATCCGGTCAAATGCGCTGCTAAACGAGCATTTTGCCCACGTTTGCCGATCGCAAGTGAAAGTTGATCATCTGGCACGATCACCGTGCAGACACGTTCATTTTCAGGGTCAAAGCGAACTTCAACGATATTAGCTGGATTCAAAGCATTTGAGATATACTTAGCTGGATCTTCACTCCATTCAATGATGTCCATCTTTTCACCATTCAATTCATTGACGATCGCTTGAACACGTTCACCCCGTGGCCCCACACATGTTCCGATCGGATCAACGCCTTCTTCAGCCGAGTAAACCGCCACTTTAGCACGATCACCAGCTTCACGTGCGATCGATTTGATCTCAACGGTACCATCAAAAATTTCAGGCACTTCATTTTCAAATAGGCGCTTCAATAGATCTGGGTGTGAACGACTAACGTAAACTTGTGGCCCACGATTCTTACGACGCTTCTTGCCATCTTTATTTTCAACTTCTGGTTCATTGTTGTTAGCCGATGGATCAACGACTTTGTAGATGTAGACTTTGATCCGATCATGTGATTTGTAAACTTCACCAGGCACTTGATCTTTTTTAGACAAAACAGCTTCAACATTACCTAAATTGACATAGATATAACGGCTATCATGACGTTCAACTTCACCAGAGACGATCTCATTTTCATACTTGCTGTATTGGTCATAGATCATTTGGCGTTCTTCTTCACGCACACGTTGCATGATCACTTGTTTAGCTGTTTGAGCTGCGATCCGTCCAAAATCACGTGGTGTCACTTCAAAGCGGATCGTATCACCAACTTCATAAGCTTTGTTGATCTCTAATGCATCTTCTAAGCTAACTTCCAAGCGTGAGTCAAAGACATTGTTGACAACTTCTTTGACGGAATAGACTTTGATGTCACCTTTACGCTTGTCAAATTCAACTTCTACGTTTTGAGCTTTATCATAATTTCGCTTGTAAGCTGAAACTAAAGCCTGTTCCAACGCATCGATCACAATTTCTTTTTTGATTCCTTTTTCTGTTTCAAGCGCATCTAATGCGTTAAGTAATTCCTTACTCATGGTTTGATTCTCCTTGTAAAAATAATCTTTTAAAATTTAATTGCGAGCCGCGCCTTAGCAATTTGCTTGCGTGGGATCGTGATTGTTTTTTTACGGGTCTTATCCATATATTCAAGTGTCAACTCATCTTTGGATAATGCTGTCATTGTTCCTTCATATATTTTTTTACCATCGAGCTGTTGGTAAAGTGAAATATTGATATATGAGTTCAAAGCACGTTCATAATCTTTTTCTTTTTTCAATGGACGTTCTGCCCCTGGCGAAGAAACTTCCAAATAATAAGCTTGTGGAATTGGATCTGGATCGCAATTATCCAACTTCTCACTAAGTTGGTCGCTGACAAGGGCACATTCTTCGATGTTGATGCCCCCTTCTTTGTCGATAAAGACACGCAAATACCAACTTTTTCCTTCTTTGACAAATTCGATATCAACTAATTCAAAGTGATGATCATCCAAGATCGGTGTAACTAGCTTCGTTACTGTTTCTACAACACTCACGCATTAGCCCCCTCTAAAATAACTTGCAACTCTATTGTAACGCATTTTTTATTCCAATAAAAAGAGTGAGCATCTCTGCTCACTCTCACGAGTTATCAAAATACAAAACTAATTATAACATTAAAAACTTAAGAATTCAAGGTCAAGGCTGCTAGATTTATGGAACACTAAAAAACGATCATAGTTTCACTTCAAACTACGACCGCTTTTTAATTATATTTTACAACTATCCAACATTTTTCTTAATCGATCAAATTCATTTTGATCCATACACAATTGATCAGCTAACCACCGATCAGATAAATTCAATTCGTGGATCCTATTAAAAATTTTCCCGATATTTTTTTTACCATAGCCTATTTGAGTCCAATTATGTCTGATAGTACTTGCTAATCGTCCAGTACAGGGCTTTTTGATCACAACTACTGGCAAAAAACCTTTTTCACGCTCATAGATATCAGCATATTCAATGATTACTCGATAGCGATAATAACCATCGACAATGATATAGATTTCTTCGTCCTTATCATAATAACAAACTATTGGTAATGTATAGCCGTCACTTTTGATACTTTCATGCAATAATTTCATCTCTAAGGGGGCAAAGTCATTTTGCCGATAACTACTTGGCCTTATCTGACTTACATGGATCGCCTTAGTTCCATAAACTGGACTAGTACATTCTTTCATCCGATCATCTACCTACCTTTCAATAAAAAACAAAAAAGGTCGCAAGTTTATTTTGCGACCTCTGAAGCTAACTTATTAGCTAGTTTTCCTTACGTTTTTTGAAAGCGGTCAATCCAAATGTACTTGCAATAGCAAGTAAGAATAAGCCTAGGATCCCTGCCTTAGTTTCAGTCTTGTCTCCTAATTGTGCCAATTCTTGTTTTTGTTTTGTATCAGTTTGAATGCTTTCTGAAGATCCTGTAGGCGTAGTTTTTTCACTTACTCCATCTTTAGTGACCTCCGTGACATGAACAGTAACTAAAACTTCATCTGTTGAACCATCTGGATAAGTTACTACAACTATTCCTTGCTTATCTCCAGGAGTAGAAACATCGATCTTTTCTTTCCAAGAATATTTTGTTCCCTCAGGAAGGTCATCTTTATTTTTGATACCTTGACTTGGATCAGGGAGTTTTCCTTGTTCAACAGTAACATCTTTTCCTTTAGGGTCATTTTCTTCTGCATCAGATCTCACATGGACCTTTACGATAACATCTTCACTTGAACCATCTGGATAAGTAACAGTTATCGTTCCTGTTTTATCGCCAGGCTCTGTTATGTCAGGTTCTACTTTCCATGCATACTCTGTATCTTTAGGGAGATCGTCTTTATTCTTGATCCCATCTTCTGCTGGTGGAAGTTTACCTTTAGGTGTTTCGATCGTGTCAGGAAGTGGCGTATACTTATCTGCGTCACTTTGGGTTGCTTGGTATTGTGCTGTATATGTGCCTGCTTTCACGATCGTTGTTGGTAACGCTGGGCTCCAGGCATCTGTACCAGCTTTTTGTTCGAATCCTGTATTGGCATTTACTTGTGGTAATGTCAATTCAGTCAACGCTGTA
>NZ_CAQLEL010000095.1:0-8196 GCF_948826705.1 uncultured Ligilactobacillus sp. | reverse complement strand
TGATATTAGAACGAGTTAGTTCATTTAGTATAGCTAATTTTTGTTCTGCACTGTATTTTGATTTCCTAGACATATAAAATACCCTCCAAGTATAAGATGAATTTTCTATTTCATCTGTATACTTAGAGGGCATTATAGCCAATCAAGGGTTTTTAGCGTTTTATTAACGGCGACGTTCTGGAATACGAGCAGCCTTACCTTGTAATGCACGTAATGACATCTTGATATTAGTGATTTATCACAAAACTATCTATCCCTTGTCAGCAGTATATTACAGACATTATGCAAAACATAAAAGTCTCTATATATTCTCAATAATATGTCATGTATCAAGCTGTTTTTGCTACATTTTTGCATAGCAAAATAAAAAATAGTCCCACCCGAAAAATCGAGCAAGGCGCTTAGTTTTTAATAATAAAAAACCGTTGCTTTTAAGGAGGCAACGGCGTAAACAGTACTGTTTTGAAATAACGTAAGTACCAATTATTTAATTTCCTAACAGCTATAGTATAGCATATGTCACATTTATTTCAAGATTTATGTATGGGAGGCACGACTCCCTTGTGTTAGGAAAAATAATCAGTAACTTATGCGTTATTTCTTCTTGTTGGAGAAATATTTAACTGCTGCTCTCGTCAAGACTAAAACAACAGGCGCATAAGCGACCAATACGTCAAAAAACGTGTGGTGCACGCAAATATTCTCCTTTCTAGGTACAGCAGTTGGATCCATTCTCGTGCCAACTTCAAAAACTGTTCTCTGGCCCAGATTGCAGTAACAAATACTGCCCCTTTATTATACTTGAGTCCTACCTAATACCGCAATGTTTGCCCCGGATAAATCAGATTTGCATTCCTGATACCGTTCATCGATTGTAAGTGGCCAACTGTTATCCCAAATCGACTAGCGATTGCACTTAAGCTATCACCATAACGAACTGTGTATGTTCGTTGAGCTGTAACTTGGCCGTTTACTCGCAATACTTGACCTGGGTAGATCAAGTTTACGTTGCGAATGCTATTCAATGACTGTAGTGTGCCAACTGTCGTGTTATAACGTGTTGCAATTGCACTTAAACTGTCGCCCTGTTGAACTACATACGTACCACTTGCCACAGTTTGAGCCTGTGTGCTTGTCTGTAGGATCTCAACGCTTGCGCGATCGATCCACGACATGATACCTTCAAGCAGCACTTTATCACCATTAGTCTCGATAACTTTGTAGCTTCTACCTTTGACCCAACCAGGAATCGAAGCTCCATTACTCCAACTTTTTGCACTGAAATTAACTTTCACAGTATATCCAGCTTCGATTGCTTTCTTAGGAGTATGATCTGCTTGAATACCTTCTTTGACCGCTTCTGGTTTTGTCACCGGTCGCTCAGCATCACCATGCTTGTAACCTTTTTCGGTAATACCTAGCAAGTCAATGTTGTAGTCTAATCCACCAGCACGACCAGTCGAAGTGAATTGCCAAATTGCTACACCAGGCATTGATGGGAAGTATCCCCACAACGGCTCTGTGCGAACTTGCATATCAGCATAAGAAGCGATCCAAAGCGAGTTTGGAAATTCTGACAAGATCCGATCTAACTGCAAATGGTTAGCGATATAGTATTTGCCAGAGTACAGCACAGCCGTATACCCGGCATCTCTGATCCGACGCATACCATACAACACATTGTCCGTATTAGCTTGTGCGCTAGGACCAGCCCCATCTTCGTAATCTAAAGCAATGATCGAACCTTTTGGTGTTTGGATCTTAGGCAAGAAGTAATTGAGCATGTTTGCTGTTTGCATTGTATTCCCGCCTGTTTCCATCCACACATAAGTGTGCATTCTCAAGCCCATAGCAATTCCAGTACTCACCTGCGATCGATATGTCCACTGATCGTACAACCTGCCATGGACCGAACCGCCAATCTGCGCGATACTAAATGTATCGCTTGCTTGTGCTTTTTGTGCATTAGCGCCTTGATAAATTGCTGTATCAGTGCCTTTCTCACGCACTTCAGACGCTTGAACCTCATTGATCTCAACAATTTCAGAAATTGCCGGCAACGTGTTTGTGGTACCATTTGCTACTTTGTTAATAGTAGCCGGTCCTAAAACAAAAAGAGCTATCGCAGTGATAGCTCTTAAAAAAATTTTTCTTTTACTCACTCGGATCACTCCTTTTCTTTTTGTGGATATTGAGCAAGCAGTTCTTTTTGTTCAGCGTATGCTTTTTCAATAGCATTCTCTATTGCTTGTTTATCTTTAATGCTAAAGCCCGCATCAGACAACGCTTTAATTACACTTTGAACCGCGTGATTTTTCTTGACCGCGCCACTCAAATATTCTGTAACTCCCAACTTTTGGGACGCGATAACAGCATCACGTGCCAACGGCTCTAATACGTTAAACACTGTGCGTGCCTTATCATTCTTTGCGATCACATTTCCAACATAGGCAATCACCGCTGTAATAACTGTAAGCAACAACGTCAAAACTGCATCATTCATCCTTCCTACTCCTTTCCAACTTCTTTTTGAGACGTGAATTTTCTTTTTTTAAACGCTCGATCTCACTCGTTTCTTTTTCCTTGATCTCACTTTTCTTGCGATTTTCGTGCGCTGTGATCCAAGCGACTAAAGCAGAACCCAGCGCACTCACAATCGCAACTAAAACCTGGTCGCTCATTCCGTCACCCTTTCACTAAAACTTCAGCAACTATGCCAAATAAGACGAAGAAAGCATAGATTGCTGGAAAGCTAATAAATCTACCAACAAAAACATCTGCAATAACAAAAGACATAAAAAATACAAGCCAGACACAGGTCAGCAATCCTGTCATCAAAGGCTTGTAATATAAGTGTTTAACGTTCCAAAGTGAATACACCAAAGCGATCGTTCCTACACATCCTAATAGGAAAATGAAAGGAGGATCATCGAGCATTTCAAGCGGCGTGGGTGGCACACTATGAAACACTCCAGTTGATCGCTTAGCAATGAAATAGACAGCTAAAGACCAAGTTTCCAAAGCTTTAATGAACCAAAAACGATTCTTTTTTAAATTGGCTAACATTTTGATCATCTCCTTATAGCGCCAACGCTGATAACATCATCTGCATCCCAAATTCCCAGCTCGTACATAACTCGAGCGAAAACAGTTTTTCTGCCATACGAAACATCTTTCGTTCCTGGATCTCCGTAGGCGTTTTTCCAGTTAAAATCTGTATCTTTACGAACAGGTTTATTCACCTTAGTTGAAGGTGCCCAATATTCAAAACCTGAATTCGCCTGTTTAAATTTTTCAACAGTGATACCTCCATTAGCAGCTCGAATAATATTGTAAGGCAAAGGATAAGCAACAAAATCCGTTCCAACTGTACTACTTGTATGTCCGTACCCATAAATAGTCGCAGTTGTTTCGTAGTCTGGAAACTGCAGTGTGCACCCATTATCAAAGCGAATTGTCCATGGTGTTGTCGAACGATCTAAGATCCACGAAGTAGGACCAATTCGTTTGGCTTGTTCTCTAGCTTCTATCTCAGCTACCTTATCATCTATTAGCTCTTCAGCTTTATCTATGATGTCTTGGTAATTTGGAGCATAGGTTACGTATGTCTCGCCTTCACGAATTTGACGATCCCAAATTTCTGCATTGTAACTAAAAATTTCACTTCGTAACATAAGCATCACTTGTACATTTTCTATATACGATACAGCATCAAAAGTAAAAGTCACTTCAAAAACTTCATTTTCTTTAGCTGTAAAGCTCTTTGAAATAGCCTTTTCACTGAATACATAGTTACCATTAGATACAGCTTCAAACTCTATCTCTTTATCTTTAAAATCTCTATCAGTCTTAACAAGCATACTGAAAATATATTTTCCTTCACGCTTTAAATCCACTGAAGTTAAAAGAATATCAGTGTTTTTATTATATGGATTACCTGACTCTAAAAGTTGCAAGGTTCCTTGAGTGCTAGCTATATCAAAGCTAAAACTTTCACCTATGTCATAAATCAATCCCCAACCAGTTGCACCTTTATTAGTGTGCAATGACAGATTCTGGCCACCAATTTTTAGGTTGTCAATTCTGTTATTCAGTTTATTATCAGCTTCTGCTAGTTTTTTTCCTTGAACTTCTAATTGTTTTTGAATTTCTTTTTCAGCATCAACTGCTCTGTCATTAGCATGTTTAACTGAAGCCTCTGTTTCGCGTTTCAATTCTTGCTTTGTTTTGTCTAACTTTTGCTCAAGTTGCGCATTAGCATTATTTAAACTCTGTCTAGTATCGTCAATGTTACTCATTGCAGTTTTGTAGATCTCAGCTATATTCACCGACAAACTATTTGAAGTTTCTTCAATAGATGTTTCAAGTTCTTTCTTGAGATCTGATAGATGCTTTAACGTAGCCATCGCAGCACTATTGATCTTGATAGCGATATTTTGGTTTGCTAACTCAAAGCCAAAATTGATCTGCAGGTTCGTACGACTTCCACCTTCATAAGCGTTCATATACTGTGGCTGATTAGCTTTGATCACTGCGAATAGTCGTTCGTGGTCATCAACTTCAGCGATCAAAAAGACAGTATTTAGCGTATAGTCGTATCTAATATCTGTTCCATCAAAGACGATCTCAAAGTTTAATGTCACGCTCTCTGCTGATGAAATACGATTGATCGTTGTTTCTTGATTATGTGACGCATTTTTGTAGTTTTCATCATTTAAATCAACTAATTTATCTGTACTGTAAGCATTAGCTGAAGCTACAGCTTTTGTGATCAACAGGTCTTTTTCGTTAGCGATCGCTTTATTCAACAGATCAATTCCTTGAGTGGTAACGACTGTTTTAAATTTATCTGACATTTCTCTTCTCCTTTCTAAGTCGCATCATAGATGATCGCGTTGTTTGTTCCTGAGATCACTAGCACTGTTGTTTTTGTGCTGTCGATCAAACGAACTTCATGGACACGAACACCTACCGCAACTGTATTTTTTATCCGACGCATCAAATAATTACGCTCCCAATCGGTCTTTGCCACATCAAGTGGAATATCGATGATGCTGATCGCTAGTGGCTCATCTTCATGTTTAATGATCTTCATGCCCCGAACATCGACATCAAAAGCATTCTTGATCGTAGTCAAAATACCATTCGCAGTCGTATCACCACGTCTAGCAGCAATCTTTGATTTAAGCATTATCCGATAAAAACGATCATCAGCTTTACCGCGTTTCTCGTTGAGTTTTTCACCGATATCATCAAGCAATTTACCAGAAGCTTTATCGATGCTTCGATATGTGGCTATCCCGTTAAATTCATCTCGAACATCTGATAATGACCAAGCAAAGAAGCGCACCACTTTTTGCAGGTTCTGACCGTATTCAGTATTGAAAGCACCAGTCAATCTGTGCATGTATTCTTTAAAGATATCTATCATTTTAAGATCACTCCATTATCTGCAACTTCAGCAGTTTCTAGATCGCTTAGTTCGATATCCTGCGCTGATACTTCAGTCTTAGATAGTCCGATCTTTACATCAGCAACGACAACGCCGGGAATGCTATAGATCCTTTGATACAGATAACTGTAGTAGATCATACTTCCCATGCCGACCGAACTAACATAGTCTTGTACTACTTGTTTAACTTGTTCATCGCCATCTTGTGGATAAGCATCTTCATTTTTAGTAAGCTTGATCTCAGCAAAAATAGCTCGCCGGATAGGAAAATCAAACTTGACTTCATGACTTTGACCAGCGATATCTTTAAGTGTTGTCACTTGAGTTCCTGCAGTCGTAACGCCCGCAGCAACCGAATTAAAGATAGCTTCAGCGATATCATCTTTATAACCACCATCCACAAAAATATGAATGCTTTTAGCCGGTGTATTAGTCACACTGTCATCTTCCATCGTGTCATTTCGAACGATCCGCACGCTTCGAACACCATTCACTTTCTTGATCGATGCGAGCACGCCGTTATAAGGCGATGATGCCGTTGCTTCATTGGCTAATGTGATCCGACCACGCAGATCTTCATCAGCTTCAACTTCAGCACCACCGATCATATCGCTGATCTCAACATGTAAGATATTTTCCACCGGCGTTACTTGTCGAGCAACAAAGCTACCATCTTTATTGTATTTTGCGCCTAGATCATAGGCGTATAGATAACGACTTGTGCCAATCCCAATATTATCGGTCCCATGTGCTAAAGTTCCGACTGAATCGATCACGATATTTTGTTTGCCGGTATCTTTCAAAATGATATCTTCAGTCGTGACATACATTAATTCATCACTAGTCTTAAATATGGTTCCGGCCGGCACTTCATAACCAGCTACGCCATAGATCTTAACGTTACCGATCGCAGTTTGCGCCGGCTTACGTGTGATCCCTGCGTTAGCTGCTAATTGATCTAAAGTAGTTCCGGTCGCTGAGTCGACAAATTGCGAATTATAGACGACTTCAGCTAATTGATGTAGTTTATCTAAAAAATAGGCGTGTACTCTTATCAGAATACCGCCTACCGAATGCGTGTTGATCTGTGCATTTTCGCCAAATAATTCACGCCACTTCAAACCTAATTCTTTGACTAATTCTTCATAACTCGGCCGAGAAAAGCCATTTTTATCAATCATCTAAAGTCACCTCCATTTCAATAGTTTCCGAATTTTCAAGCGTGGCCACAAATCTGATATAAAGCTTTCTGCCAACAACATTTATCTCATTGACGATCACACTCGCTACACGCTCATCTTGCGTCAGCGCGTCATTGATATTACTAGAAACGTAATTCAAATCGTAGTCTTTACCGATCAACATTCTCTGATCAAGACCCATCCCTAGATCAGCAAAAAATTCTCCTTTACGAGATTTGAGCAAGATCATCAATGCTTGTTTGATTTCGTCGATCTCTGACACTAGTTGCAAATCCTGGTCAAAATCAAAATCTCCGTCGTTAGTCATCTTGATATCGATCATGTGAACACCTCCATCACCACAGCATCGTTCAAATTGTGCATTCGTTCAGAATCTAACTTAAATTCGTTAGCTGTACCGTCCCAATTAACTAAAGAACGATCCAAAAAGACAACACCCACTACACTTCCGACCCCGATAAACATTTGCGCTGATTTACCAACCACCACGTTCATCAGCAAAGCACGTTTAGTACCACTCGAGTTTAGTGCTAGTGGTTGAACGCTTGCTCTGGTGCGATCATCATTCAAAGCTGTGACTTTTGCTAACTGGCAAACGTGAAGGTTAGCATTGATATTCTTTACAAGTTGTCTGACAAATTTTGTATCATTATCACGTAATACCATTAGTTTTCGATCCCTTCAAATTCAGTTCTAGCCTCAGTCCCGTTAAAGGTATGCTCGCCGTTGATCACATACATTCCATGCGTCAGATACTTACTCTTGACATCGACACGCGAAAAAGTGGTCAAGTGATAGTTTAAAATGCTAGTGCATGAAAAACTCCAACGCCCATAACCATCGTCATCGTCCTCATCTTGCCAATCGTCGTCCCGACTTGCTACCGTAGGACTTCCGATCAACCCCGTCTGTGGTGTCAAGCGGAATAATTCAGCATTTCTACCAGCAAAAACAAAAGCAAAAGTTAAGCGTCCACGCAGATAAAACAGACTTGTTTTAGTTTCGGTGGCTAGCGAGCTTAAAATCTCCATCGGATGACCTTCAGCGGTGTATTCTTCTTCAAAACGCTTATTCTTGTTGATGCTGACAAAATCTAGTTGCATACCAGCTCGACGTGCTACTTCTTTGACGATCACATCTGCGTGTGTCCCAGCTGCGAACGTAATATTTTGTTTTGGTAAGCGTGTATAATCTTGTCCTTCGAGCACACGTAACACGTAAGCTGTATCAGCATCTTGTAACGTTGGTGTCGTTGTTCTGAAGATCGTACCGCTCATCAAAAGCCCGGTATCACCATGGTAACCAGCAAAAAGCTCGACTTTGTCACCTTGCCGAATACTATTAAAATGTCCCGGATTAATGTTGAATAGTGTGATCTCAGCGATATGTTTTTCTGAGTTGCTAGAAAACGGTACTGTGAAGTGAATCTCAGATGATTTAGCATGATTTTTGTTGTATTGAAATTCGATCCTGCCAGTTCGAGTGTGAACTCTGACCAAGATCTCAAACCCAAATTGTGCTTTACCCATTTAATCCACCACC
>NZ_CAQLEL010000094.1:0-31474 GCF_948826705.1 uncultured Ligilactobacillus sp. | reverse complement strand
GATATTAGAACGAGTTAGTTCATTTAGTATAGCTAATTTTTGTTCTGCACTGTATTTTGATTTCCTAGACATATAAAATACCCTCCAAGTATAAGATGAATTTTCTATTTCATCTGTATACTTAGAGGGCATTATAGCCATGAGCTTGCATCGTGATGGGCCTTTTGTTATCTATATAGCACTGACTGCATTTGATCGCACGATTTATGTCAGAGAAGCTTATTTTGACTGTCATATTGGTTGATCAACTGGCGACCAATAGCGATCGCAGCCCAAATAATGAGTTGAATGATCGTCATAAAGGTCACAAAGATCAACATGCGTGGGTTCCACATCGCAATAAGTTGCTTGATGACGGCATCAGGCTCGATAAAAAGATAGGCTGTGTGAAGTCGTAAGAAACGCCCCACATAGATCCCGATCGAAGCGGCTAAAGTCAAGATCAAAGCAAGCGATGTGCGCGGGATCCAGCCCCGTAATTTGAAACGGGCTTGAAGCGTTTGGGCGACATGTTCCAAACTCCACATTCCCATCAGCGCACAACCAAAAGCACTGGCGACTAGATTGGTAAAATTGAGCCACATGTGAAGATCAAAGCTCATTAATCCATTAGTGGGATTATACGGATCCATTCGCGCTAAGTGAAAAAGATCGGTGATCACATAAGGGGCATTGGGATAAAATAAAAGCCACAGTAAAAATAACCCCCAGTAGATCAATTTAGGCTGTGTTTTGTGCATATGCATGGCGATCTCGATCGGAATATAGCCGAGAAATGTATTTAGCAAAAGAAAGCTGTAAAACGACCCTTGCCGATAAACGGTCAAGTAAACATAGAGCATGTATAGCCAAAACGCGATCCTAACGATCCAAGTCAATTTTTTTGTCATAAAAATCACCTGCCATTATTGCCCTCTATTGTAGCAAAAATCAGGGACGATGAGTAATCTTTGACTCGATTTAGCGAAATCTTAATTATTGGGTGAGTAAGTATTCCCTGCCCTAAAGTTTGTGATCCATGCTATAATACAAATTGTTGAAATGTAGCAGAGGGGGGAAATTATGTCTATTGATTGGAGCAATCTATTTTCATGGCAGAATTTAGTTAGTTTACTAGATGTTCTGGTCGTTTGGTATGTGATCTATATGCTGATGATGCTCTTACGTGGAACCAAAGCGGTTCAACTTTTTCGCGGGATCGTAGTTATCATTTTGATCAAGTTAGCGAGTTGGTATATCGGACTTGAGACTGTTTCTTGGATCATGGACCAAGTGATCAATTGGGGGATCATCGCGATCATCGTGATCTTCCAGCCCGAGATCAGGCGAGGTTTAGAGCATATAGGCCGTGGATCATTATTTACCAATTATAATAGGAAAGAAAATGAAGCCGAGATAAAATTGGTCGATGCGCTTGATCAAGCGATCCAATACATGTCAAAACGGCGGATAGGGGCCTTGATCACAATACAAATGAATACAGGGTTAGATGATTATATCGAAACCGGGATCCCACTGGATGCGGATGTCAGTGGGGCATTATTGATCAATATCTTTATCCCTAATACTCCGTTACACGATGGGGCTGTTATCATTAAAGATAATCGGATCGCCGTTGCTGCGGCTTACTTACCTTTATCTGAAAGTAATTTGATCCCAAAGGAATTAGGTACAAGGCACCGAGCAGCTGTTGGTATCAGTGAAGTGACGGATGCTTTGACGATCGTTGTATCCGAAGAAACTGGGGGTGTGACGATCACTAAAAATAATGAATTGATCCGTGATCTAACGCAACAAGATTATCGTAAACTCTTGTATAATGAATTAGTACCAACACAAGAAGAAAAAACAAATGCTGTTGCGCGCTTTTTTACTGAGATCTTTGGTAAGAGGGGGCAAAAACATTGAAATTTGACAAAATTTTAGGTACTAAAAATATGTATCGGTTGCTCTCGCTGTTTTTTGCACTGCTCTTATTTTTCTATGTTAGCTATCAAAGGCTAGGGACAACGCGAGTCTCAGATAAAGAAGTTGCTGATTCGAAATTGACGACGACTAAGACGTTATCGCTTAAAGTTCCGTTGACATTAAACGTTGACAATAGTAAGTATTACGTTACAGGTTATCCTGAACAAGTCAAAGTTGATATTTCAGGACCTAGTGCGCTGGTCACAACATTGGACAATACCCGTAATTTTGAAGTCTACGCCGATCTATCGGATCTAAAATCAGGTACGCACACCGTTAAATTAAAGACAAGTGGTTTCAATAAAGAATTGAGTGTAGCTTTGTCACCTGAAAAGATCAAAGTCAAGATCGCACCTAAAAAGATGGTCAAGATGCCGATCCAGGTCAGATATGATACCGGCTTGATCCAAAATGGTTACGTGGCGGGAAGCCCATCACTAAGCACCCAAACAGTCGATGTGACTGGGGCTAAAGCTGATATCAATAAGCTAGATAGTGTGGTAGCTAATCTCAATTTACCTGAAAATAGTCATGGTGATTATGGCCGGACCGTTTTATTACAGGCGTTAGATAAAGAAGGGCATCCTTTGCCCGTCAGCTTATCGCCAGAAACGGTCAAAGTCAATTTACCGATCAGCCAAGCAACCGCAACTAAAGAAGTTAAATTAGAACTAGTGACCGAGAATAATGGCGTTCCTGGCAAAACGTATCAGCTTTCAACTGAAACTAAGACGATCAAATTGCGGGGCACTAAGAGCGCTTTGAATAAGATAAATAGCTTGCGAGTTCCAGTCTCAGTTACTGGGGTCAATGAATCAACGACTAAAACGGTCAGCTTGAGCCCGACCCAAGCAGGAGTGGCTAGTGTTACGCCAGCTTCGATCGTTGTTCAAATAACAGTTGGTGATGAGCAAGCTGAAGATATGTTTGAAAAGGCACTATCGACGAGTTCGAGTTCAAGTAAAGCGGCGGAAAGCACAAGTTCAAGTCAGCAAAGTTCAATAGATGAGCAAAAAAATGATACGCCTGAAACTTCCAGTGCAACAAGTAGTTCAGAAGTTTCAAGTGATCAAACTACTAATTAAAAATGAGTATATAAAGAAATGAGGATTTAAGATGAAATATTTTGGGACTGATGGTGTCAGAGGAATTGCAAATCAAACATTAACACCAGAATTGGCATTTAAATTAGGACGCTGTGGGGGCTATGTTTTGACGCAACATGCTAAAAATAGCGAACAACCACCACGGGTCTTAGTTGCACGTGATACCCGGATCTCGGGTCAAATGTTAGAACAGGCATTGATCGCTGGTCTTCTTTCAGTCGGGATCGAAGTCTTTTCACTTGGTGTGATCACAACTCCAGGTGTTGCTTACTTAGTTCGGTTACAAGCCGCTGATGCAGGTGTTATGATCTCTGCTTCGCATAATCCAGTGCAAGATAATGGGATCAAGTTTTTCGGGGGCGATGGTTATAAGTTATCTGATGATCAAGAAGAAGAGATCGAAGCGTTACTTGAAAAAGATGAAGATATCTTACCTCGTCCAGCAGCTGAAGGCTTAGGAACTTTGAATAATTATCGTGAAGGTGCATTGAAGTATACGCAATTCTTGGAGCAAACGATCCCTGATGACCTTAGTGGGATGCGGATCGCAGTTGATGGGGCTAATGGTGCAACTAGTGCTTTAGTTTCACGTTTGTTTGCTGACCTTGGAGCCGAATTTGAAACGATGGCTACAAGTCCAGATGGTCTAAATATCAATGCGGGTGTAGGATCTACTCATCCTGAAGCTTTAGCTAAATTTGTTTTGGAAACTAAAGCTCAAGTTGGGGTGGCATTTGATGGTGATGGCGATCGCTGTATTGCAGTCGATGAATTGGGAAATATCATTGATGGTGACAAGATCATGTATATTTGTGGAAAATATATGAGTGAACGTGGTCGCTTGAAGAAAGATACGATCGTAACGACTGTCATGAGTAACATTGGTCTATATAAGGCAATGGAACAACATGAATTGAATTCTGTCAAGACTAAGGTCGGTGACCGTTATGTGGTCGAAGAAATGCGTAAGAGTGGCTACAATGTTGGTGGTGAACAATCAGGCCACGTAGTCTTCTTGGATTTCAATACGACAGGTGATGGGATGTTGACAGCACTTCAATTATTGAATGTGATCAAACAAACTGGTAAGCCACTTTCAGAGTTGGCTGCTGAAGTGACGACTTACCCACAAGAATTGGTCAATGTTTGTGTGACAGACAAGAAGTTAGCCCTTGAAAATCAGGCTATCAAGGATGTTATTGCCCAAGTTGAAGAACAAATGGGAAATGAAGGACGCGTCTTAGTTCGGCCTAGTGGTACAGAAGATCTCTTGCGTGTAATGGCAGAAGCGCCAACTAAAGAATTGGTACACGACTACGTAATGCAGATCGTAGATGTCGTTAAGGCGGAAATGGGTATCGAAGAATAGTGTCAAAAAAGCAGGTGTACACCTGCTTTTTTGATATCTTATCTAAATAAATTGATTATGTAATTTACGATCCTAAATGCCAAGTAGATACAGCTAGTTACGATGAAAAAATAAAGTAGGGCAAATAAGATCGGAACAAACCAAGCATTGGTGTGAAACAATACTAACATAGTTTGAAGTTCAGCTTTAGTGCCTTTTGTTTGATCTAAGAGTAAAAAAACTAGACGAATAAGCGAAATGAAGAATCCTAAGTAAAGGCTTGCTTTAAATTGAGTACGATTGATCATGAATAGTAGCCAGGCTATTTGCGTTAGCTTAAATAGCGAATCCTTTCTTTATCTATTACTAAAACGTTTAGACTAGCGAAGTCTAAAGCATTAGAACTATAGATTTATTATAATATGGATAAGCTGACTTGAGTAGGGATTTTTTGAAGGACAATAAAAATTTAAAAGTTTGAGGGTTAAAGTTTGACACCGCTTTCAAAAAGGTGTATCGTGAGAGTGTAAGGTATGATTAATTACCTTCTAATCAATTCTCTTTCTCTCTTATGCCACCGCTGTAGTCTTACTAGAAGCTACAGCGGTTTTTGTGTATAATGAATGGGACTTTTGATAAAAAGGAGGACGCCATTATATGAAAAGTAATGAAACTTTGAATTTGATCGAAGAGATCACGCGTAAAGATGGCACTAAATATTACGAGATCTCCAATATCCCACAGAACGGTCGGGCTGAGTTAGCTGCTGTACGGGGATTTATTGAGAATGTCAGGATCTTACAACTGAATATCCCGCGTTCAAGTAGTTTGATCAAGTACGAAAAATATATCAACGAAAATTTTGAAATGCCAGCCGAAGATTTTGATCATTTTGAGGAATGGGTCAAAACACCCGAAATGCAAGAAGTCGTAAATACGATCTTGCGGGAAAATCATATTGCATAATTATATATAAAAACCAGAGTCAAGAGATAAGGTCCTCAAAACTCTGGTTTTTATTTTATCTTTAATATTTTATATATTAGCAAAATGTTAACTAAAAACTTAATTAATTCTTAAAATTTAATTATACACCTTGAAGAAGTAAGTATCAAACGAAAACCCTTGTGAAAATACGGATATTTTTAAATGTATCAACAGGATATTATATATTTTTTTGTTAAAAATACAGGGTATATTTCTAATGTTTTTTACATTGATATGTTATTATGTATATAGGATATGTGTTAATTATTTTGATAAGGAGGAAAGAGAAATGACCGCTGGTTTTGATTTGTCTCAGGAAATGGAAACGTTTGCCCGAGGTGAAAATTTTCATGCTCAAGCTTTTTTGGGGGCACATCCAGCTACAAAAGCGGGATATGTTTTTCGCGTGTGGGCCCCAAAAGCTCAACAAATTTGGCTAGTTGGTGAGTTTAATGATTGGGAAGAAGACTTACCAATGAAGTTGGGAGATCATGGGATTTGGAGTGTGGTGGCTCCAAATGCTAAACGTGGCCAAATGTACAAATTTAAAGTCAAACAACATGATGGACGTGTCGTGTACAAGATCGATCCTTTCGCCTTTCGCTTTGAAGAGCGTCCAAATGATGCTTCGATCATCTACGATATTCCAGAATATAAATGGCATGATGGTTTATGGCGCGGACGTCATAAACGTTCGAATTACTTTGAACGTCCAATGAACATTTATGAGATCCATCCGGGTTCATGGAAGTCACATGCCGATGGTACTTTGTATACGATCGGTGATCTGACAAAAGAATTGATCCCATACTTAAAGAAAATGAATTACACCCATGTTGAATTTATGCCTTTGATGGAACATCCTTTAGGTGCTTCTTGGGGATATCAATTGATCGGGTATTTTGCGGTCAGTTCAGCCTATGGGACCCCTGAAGAATTTCAAGCGTTCGTTGATGCGTGTCATAAAGAAAATATTGGGGTGATCGTGGATTGGGTCCCAGGTCATTTTTGTATCAATGATGATACCTTACCATATTACGATGGTACTCCGACTTTTGAATATGAAGATCCTGATCGAGCTAAAAATATCGGTTGGGGTTCGCAAAACTTTGACTTGGGTAAACCTGAAGTTCAATCTTTCTTACTTTCAAGTGCCTTTTTCTGGATCGAAAAATTCCATTTGGATGGTTTACGGGTCGATGCGGTCTCCAATATGATCTATTTGGATTATGATGAAGGTCCTTGGAAACCAAATATTTATGGTGGAACCCGAAACTTAGAGGGCTGGCACTTTTTGCGCAAACTGAACAAAGAAGTCAAGTTTGCTCATCCTAAAGTGATCTTGATCGCTGAAGAAAGTTCAGCTGGGACAAAAGTGACGGGCATGTTAGAAGAAGATTCATTAGGCTTTGACTACAAGTGGAATATGGGCTGGATGAATGACGTCTTGAACTTTTATCAAATGGATCCACTCTTTAGAGGAGATCACTTAGACATGTTGACCTTTTCTTGGATGTATCGCTTATCGGAGAATTATATTTTGCCATTATCCCATGATGAAGTCGTTCATGGTAAGAAGAGCCTATTGCACAAAATGTGGGGCGCAGATCGCTACAAGCAATTTGCCCAACTTAGAAATTTACTCACTTATCAAATAACACACCCCGGGAAAAAATTACTCTTTATGGGGGGCGAATTTGGTCAATTCATCGAATGGCGCTACTACGAAGGTTTGACTTGGGACAGTTTAAATGACGAACTGAATAAGAAAATGCAGTATTTTACAGCTAAACTCAATGAATTTTATCGTGAACACCGCGCGCTATGGGAATTAGAGGATAAAGAAGAGAGTTTAGAAGTGATCGATGCTAATAACAAAACGGCGACCATCTTGAGTTTTATCCGTCATGGTAAGCGGAAGAAAGATTTCTTAGTGGTGGTCATGAATCTCACTACGATCGAGCAGCAAAACTTCGAGATCGGCGTACCTTATCCAGGAAGTTATCGCGAAGTTTGGAATACTGAAATGGAAGAATTTGGTGGGACTTGGACCAAGCATAATCCATTGGCTAAAACTAAAGAAAAAGTCTTTAAGAACTATGATCAAGTGATCAGCTTGACCGTTCCAGCTCTAGGTGTCGTGATCTTAAAACCAGAAGATGTGAATTTACGTTACGTCAACAAGAAATATCTCGAACCTAAAAAAACAAAGAAAGTTAAAGCAAAAGCAGTCACTAAAAAGCAAAAACAACAAGCTAAGGGAGGTAAAGGGCGTCAGGAGAAGCGTCCGAAAAAATAATGAAAAACGAAATGTTAGCAATGATCTTAGCTGGTGGTAAGGGTACCAGACTAGGGAAATTAACGCAAAATATCGCTAAACCCGCTGTACCGTTTGGGGGACGGTACCGTATCATCGATTTTACTTTAAGTAACTGTGTCAATTCAGGGATCAAAAATATTGGGGTCGTAACACAGTATCAACCGCTTATTTTAAATAATCATATCGGTAATGGTGCCAGTTGGGGCTTGGATCGTTTGGATTCTGGGGTCACGATCTTGCAACCTTATTCAAATAATGAGGGTTCTAAGTGGTTTGAAGGTACCTCACATGCTATCTACCAAAATATCGACTATATTGATTCAATGGATCCAGAGTATCTTTTAGTTCTCTCAGGTGATCACATCTACAAGATGGATTATGAGGATATGCTAGCTAAACACACTAAGAGCAATGCTGCTCTTAGTGTGGCCGTGATCGACGTTCCTTGGGATGAGGCTAGTCGTTTTGGGATCATGAATACCGACGAAAATGATCGGATCATTGAATTTGAAGAAAAGCCAGAAAAGCCAAAGAGTAATCACGCTTCAATGGGGATCTATATCTTTACTTGGACTCGTTTGCGCGATGTTTTATTGAATAGTTTCAAAAAAGACGTTGATATGTATGATTTTGGTAAAAATGTTATTCCATTTTACATTAAGAGTGGGGATAATGTGCAGGCTTATCACTTCTCTGGTTACTGGAAAGATGTTGGGACGATCGATTCTTTATGGACAACGAATATGGAATTTATCGATAATGAAGGCGATCTGAATGTGCGCGATAAAACGTGGCCGATCTATTCGAAAAATCCGATCGCACCACCACAATTTATTACTAACACTGCACGCGTAAAAAATTCAATGATCGTGGATGGTTGCTTTATCTCAGGTAGGATCGAACACAGTATTTTAGCAGCAAATGTACAAGTCAAAGAAGGCTCAGTCGTGAAGGATAGTGTTGTGATGACGGGCGCTTCGATCGGTAAAAACGTAATTATCAACCGGGCGATCATCGGTGAAAATGCAATTATTGGTGATGGTGCTGTGATCGATGGAACAGATGAGATCGCAGTAGTAGGCAATTCAGAAGTATTAGGGGTGACAATTAATGAAGGCTAATAAGATGTGTGCGATTTTAGGTAATGAGCATGAATATAACGGGTTATTGCCATTAACGGCAAATCGCCCACTCTCTACACTTTATTTTGATTGTAAATATCGGATCATGGACTTTGCATTATCAAGTGCTGTCAATGCCAATATCAGAACAGTTTATATGATCTTAAATGAAGGGCGTTTTAAGTCAGTTTTTGATCATTTAGGTGGCGGTCGTGAATGGGGCTTGGATAGCATCGGGAGTTACCAATATCTTGGTTTTTATCAAGATATCTTACGTAAAAAAGCTGAAGGCAAGCCATATTTTAGCGATATGATCGGCTTTTTGAAGAAATCAAAGTCAGAATATACGGTTTTCTTTGGCAATAAGATGTTATGTAATGTTGACTTACGTTCGATCTTGGATGTTCATCAAGCCAGTGATAGCAAGATAACAGTCGTCTTTAAACGGGTACCTAAAGAAAAAATAGCACCTGATGATTGCATTTTGACGCTCGAAGACGATAATAGAGTTAAGCAAACGGATATTTTCAGCGAACTTGATGAAACTGCTGACCTTTACAACTTATCGATGAGCATCTTTTTAGTCAAAACTGATTGGTTGATCGATCTTTTACACAAAGGACAAAATGCAGGTGTGCCAGCAAGTGTGCAAGAATTATTGAACCGTGAAATGACACGGACCAACACACGTGCTTACGAATATACGGGTTACTTGAGCAACATTTATGACATCAAGAGCTACTATGACGCCAATATGGATATGCTTGACCCAGAGCATTTCAACACTTTGTTGTTCTCCAGTCAACGTGTGATCACTCGGACTAAAAACGAAGTAGCGACCCACTTTTATGATTCTTCTGATGTCAACTCTAGTCAGTTTGCGACTGGCTGTGTCATCAAAGGTAAAGTTGATCGCAGTTTGATCTCGCGGCGGACTACGATCGAAGAGGGTGCTCGTGTCAAAGATTCTGTGATCATGAGTAATGCTCAGATCAGACGCGGGGCTAAGTTGCAATATGCGATCTTAGATAAAAACGTTGAAGTAGAAGCTGGCGTCACCATTCAAGGGACACCTGAAAATCCAGTTGTGATCACAAAGGATAGTCATATTGTGGCAGATATCTATGGGGGCGAAAACTAGTGAAGATCTTATTTACCGCAGCGGAATGCGCACCATTTTTTAAAACGGGAGGCCTCGGTGATGTTGCTGGGGCGTTACCCAAGAGCATGGCTAAAAAGGGAAATGAAGTTAAAGTCGTTTTACCTTTTTACACAAAAATGCCAGAAAAATATCAGTCACAGTTGACTGATCTCTTTAATTTTTATGTTGCTGTTGGTTGGCGCAATGAGTATTGTGGTGTCAAAGTTTTAGAATTAGACGGTGTTGAATATTATTTCTTAGATAACAAGTATTATTTTGATCGTCCTGATCTTTACGGCTATTATGATGATGGCGAACGCTTTGCCTTTTTCCAACAAGCCGTGATCGAATTGATGGAGCGGATCAATTATATTCCTGACATCTTACATGTCAATGACTATCATACTGCCTTTATTCCTTTCTTGTTACGGGAAAAATACGGTTGGATCGAAGCTTTCAGCCACATTGCAACTGTGCTTACGATCCATAACCTTGAATTTCAAGGGCAGTACGGGCGTGAAGTCTTGCCTGAACTCTTTGGCATGTCGACTAAACGCTATGATGATGGAACGATCCAAATGGGTACAGCTGTGAACTTTATGAAAGCCGGTATTTTTTACGCCGATCGGGTCAATACAGTCAGTCCTACTTATGCTGCTGAGATCCAGACGCCTGAATTTGGATGTGGCTTAGATGAAGTTTTACGGATGGTCGATTACAAGCTTTCAGGTATCTTGAACGGGATCGATTATGATACATTTGATCCTAAGACTGATAAAGCATTACCGTATAAATTCGATCATAAGAATTTAAAGGGCAAAGCTAAAAATAAGGTAGCTTTGCAAAAGAAATTTGGTTTGCCAGTCAGAAAAGATGTTCCGTTGATCGGGGTCGTCAGTCGTTTGACCTATCAAAAGGGCTTTCAGTTAGTGGTCCAAGAGATGGCAAATTTGATGCAATTTGACGTCCAATTTGTCTTATTGGGCACCGGATATGAGAATTTTGAGCATGACTTTACTTATTTTGCGGGACGTTATCCAGATAAATGTAGCGTCAGCATCGACTTTGATGTTAATTTAGCTCAGCAGATCTATGCTGGCTGTGACATGTTCTTGATGCCATCTGCTTTTGAACCTTGTGGATTATCACAATTGATCTCTATGCGCTACGGTACTTTGCCGATCGTTCACCAGATCGGTGGGTTACGTGATAGTGTGTGGGCTTACAATCCAATTGAACAGATCGGGACCGGCTTTGGTTTTGAGGAATTCTCTTCATTTTGGATGATGGAAGAGATCAAGTTGGCGCTTAGCGTTTACAATGATCAACAAAAGGTTTGGCAAAAGATGATGCGTATTGCAATGGAATCAGATTTTAGTTGGGATAGTGCAAGTCAAAATTATTTAGATTTGTATACACAGATTTTAAGATAGTCATAAGGAGTTTGTCAGCTATCGGTTTATAAGGGAGGATACTTAATGAAAATCACACAGGAGCGTTTTGTACGCGAGTTTAAGAAGCGGTTGGCAGAGAAGTTTGCTTTGGATGTCAAAGATGCTGCTCCGATCGAGTTGTATCAGACTTTAGTCTCAGTGGTCAAATCCGGTTACTCCGAAATTTGGCGCAATACATGGAAGAGTTATGTCAAAAATGACCAAAAGCAAGTTTATTATTTTTCGATCGAATTTTTACCAGGTCGGTTATTAAAGAACAATCTTTTGAACATGGGTTGGTATGATGTGGTCGATAAGGGCTTAAAGCAAATGGGACTCAGCTTGGATAAGATCTCGGAGTCTGAAGTTGATATGGCACTTGGAAATGGGGGCTTAGGCCGTTTAGCTTCTTGCTTTATGGACGCTTTAGCTTCAGATGGGTTACCGGGTAATGGGAATGGTATCCGCTACAAATATGGTTTGTTCAAGCAAAAATTTGTTGATGGTTACCAGATCGAGTTACCAAATGAATGGCTGACTGACGGTAATAATTGGGCTGTCGCACGTGAAAGTAAGGCAGTCGATGTTTTGATGGGTGGTCAAGTTCACTTGATCGATAATGGTAAATATTTAGAAGCGATCTATGAAGGGGCTGATGTGATCAAGGCTGTGCCTTATGACACGGGGATCGTTGGTTATCGCAACGATCACGTTAATACGATGCGGCTTTGGGATGCTCAGATCCCAGCTTCTGAAGAAGTTAAATATCCAACGATCGAGGACCGTCGTCGGGTCGAAGATCTGACCTCAGTGCTTTATCCTGATGATTCGAACTATGAAGGACGTATTTTACGCTTAAAGCAAGAATATTTCTTTACATCAGCTGGGATCCAAAGTATCATCCGGCACTATAAGAAATATGATCGTCCGTTAAATGAGATCAGTGAACATATTGCGATCCATATCAATGATACACACCCAGCTATGTGTGTGGCTGAATTTATGCGGATCTTGCTCGATAAAGAGCATATGGATTGGGATGAAGCTTGGCAACAAACAGTCAAGACGATGAGTTATACTAATCACACGATCATGGCTGAAGCTTTGGAAAAATGGCCTGTTGAAATGTTAGCAACAGTACAACCACGTATCTTGCAGATCATTCAAGAGATCGATCGTCGCTATGCTTTAGAACTTGAAGGTAAAAAAGATCATGACTTCATCGAACGGACACGGATCATCAAAGACGGCATGGTCAAGATGGCTCATTTAGCAATTATTGGTTCACATAGCACTAATGGTGTAGCTAAGTTGCATACAGAGCTGTTGGAGAATGATGTTTTACGTGATTTCTACGAATTGTACCCTGAACGTTTCAATAATAAGACAAATGGGATCACAGTTCGGCGTTGGCTCCAAGTAGCAAACCCTGAACTATCTAAGACGATCGATCGAGCTATCGGAACGGCTTGGCGGTTTGATGCTAAGAAATTACATGAGCTAAAAAATCATGTTGGCGATAAGAAGTTACTAGAAAAGATCGGTAAAGCTAAACTGGATAATAAGAAAAAGCTAGCAACCTTTATCAAGGAAGATACAGGGATCGAAGTTTCCCCACATGCGATCTTTGATGTTCAGATCAAGCGACTTCATGCCTACAAACGGCAATTACTCAACTTGTTACACATCGTTAAATTGTATCTAGATCTTAAAGATGATCCAAATCGCGATGTTGAACCACGGGTATTTATTTTTGGAGCTAAAGCTGCACCAAGTTACCACTACGCTAAAGCGATCATCAAGTGTATCAATGAAGTTGCCAATATGATCAATAATGATAAGACGATCAATGACAAGTTAAAGGTCGTCTTCTTGGAAAACTACGGTGTTTCATTGGCAGAAAAGATCATTCCAGCTGCTGATGTTGGCGAGCAGATCTCAACTGCAACTAAGGAAGCCTCAGGGACCTCTAATATGAAATTGATGTTGAATGGTGCTTTGACAGTAGCGACCTTAGATGGAGCTAACATTGAGATCAAAGACTATGTTGGTGAAGATAACATCTTTATCTTTGGTTTGACAAAAGATGAAGTTTTAGAATATGAGAAGAATCATCACTACCATGCTACCGAATACTACAATAGTGATCCGGTCATCAAACGTGTCTTGGATGCTTTCGTTGATGGGACGATCCCAAATATTGAAGTTGAAGGACATGAGATCTATGATTCCTTATTGCGGGTCAATGATGAATACTTTGTTTTACGTGATTTTGCTTCCTATGTCCAAGCTCAAGAAGCTGTCAGTGAAGCTTACAAAGATAAGCAAAACTGGAACAAGATGTGTTTGGTAAATATTGCCAATGCAGGCTATTTCTCAGCTGATGATACAGTTGAAAAATATGCTAAAGAGATTTGGGATATCAAACCAAACTCAAATGAAATGAAGGGAAAAGCAAAAGATGTATATCCACTTTGATTCGTGGCAAGAAAAGTATAAAAAACCGTTTGGAGCTATCAAAGTCGATCGACCAGTAGAATTCATGCTTGAGGCTTATGACGTTGATGTTACCAGTGTTGAACTTTACGTCTACGCCGATGGAAAGTTGATCCCGGAGATCGTCGGAATGGAAAATAAGAGTTCAGGGCGTTATTATGCAACTTACATCCCGCAAAAAAGCGGATTGTATTTCTATTATTTCAAACTGGTGATCCGGCAAAATGAACATGAACTTGTGCGCTATTACTGTGCTAATGGCGGTGGACAGGGACAGTTGACTGAAAGTAGCGAAATATTGGAAAATAATTCTTACCAACTGACTTGCTATGACAAAACGGTCAATGCACCTGAATGGTATCAAAATGGGATCTGTTATCAGATCTTTCCGGACCGTTTTTATAACGGAAATCTAGATGGTTATATCGAAGGTAAAAAGCGGGATACCTTTATCTATGCAACGATCCAAGATGATCCGATGTACATTAGAAATCACGACGGCAGTATTGCCCGCTGGGATTTCTATGGTGGAAATCTCAAAGGGATCATCAAAAAGATCCCGTATCTAAAAAAATTAGGTATCTCGATCATTTATTTAAATCCGATCTTTGAAGCTACAAGTAATCACCGCTATGATACTAGTGATTATTTCAAGATAGATCCGATGTTGGGCAATGAAAAAGTATTTAAAGAATTATTGACTAAGTTGCATAAAGCTGGGATCCATTTGATCTTAGATGGAGTCTTCTCACATGTGGGGCGTAACAGTAAGTATTTTAACTTTAACGGCAACTACGGTGAACACGTTGGAGCTGCGCAAGATAAGAATAGTGAGTATTATCCGTGGTTTAGTTTTGAACGCTATCCTGACAAGTACCGTTGTTGGTGGGGCAATGTAGATCTCCCAGTTGTAGATAAGAACAATCCCCAATTTCAACAGTTCATCTACGGTGAAAAAAACAGTGTTTTAGCTAAATGGAATCAATTAGGCGTCGATGGTTGGCGATTAGATGTCGCCGATGAGTTACCTGATCCATTTATTGCTAAGATCCGTAAGAATTTAGACGGTTATCGTGATCGCTTGTTGTTAGGTGAAGTTTGGGAAGATGCTTCTAATAAAGTTGCTTATAGTCAACGTCGCCACTATGTCAAGGGAGACGAGTTAGATGGTGTCATGAACTATCCTTTGCGCGAAGCGATCTTAGATCTGTTGGAGCAAAAACGTTCTGCTGAGACGATCGCTAAAGAGATGATGAAATTACGGGAAAATTATCCACTGGACTTTTATCTAAATTCGCTCAATAATATCGGGACTCATGATACAAAGCGGGTCTTGACCGCTTTGGGTGGCGATATGACCAAAGTAAAACGCGCTTTTGAACTACTTTTCATGTTCCCAGGGGTACCATGTATCTATTATGGTGATGAGGCTGGTTTGCCTGGTGGAACTGATCCAGATAATAGACGCTTTTATCCTTGGGGACGTGAAGATCACGATCTTTTGGAACATGTGCGCTCATTGACGGCTAAACGTCAAGCTGAACCTGTTTTGACCAAAGGAGAATTGACTTTGTTAGCTGGTGAAGGTTTCTTTGGAGTCGGGCGTTATCAAGCTGGGCGCGAGGTAGTCTATCTGTTGAATGCCAGTGAAAAACCAAATGAATTTTATGCTGATAAATTACAACAATTTCATGATGAATGGAATCTGCGGGCAATGATGACTAAGGCTAATGGTAAAGAATTTGGACCGTTTGAGAGTATCATGTTAACATCTGATAATTGTTAGGCAAAATAGTGTTTAGAGGAGTGCTCTTCTAGACACTATTTTTTTGTGATCGAGGTGTTTTTTATAGTGCGATCTATGTGTTGAATACTATTATTTTTTTACATAATCTTTACATAACGACCTACATGTTTTTACAAAAAAGGCATAGAATTAAAGGTGTAATTAACTCTAATATTTTAGGAGAAATTAGGATGAAAAAAGCAATTGTTAGTTTTGTGATGCTCTTTATGGCAGTTCTTTTTCTTGCGGGCTGTGCAGGACAAAAGAGTGATAAACAAAATATTACGATCGTTGGTTCAACAGCCTTGCAGCCAATGGTAGAAATGGCAGCTGAAGAATATCAACGTGATCACAGTGATGTAAGTATCACAGTCCAAGGTGGCGGTTCAGGTACAGGTTTGAGTCAAGTTCAAGCCGGGGCAGTCACGATCGGTAATTCAGATGTATTTGCTCGGGAATTACCCGGGATCAAACCTAAAGAACTAGTCGATCATACTGTAGCAGTTTTAGGGCTAGCGCCAGTTGTCAATAAAGATAGCGGCGTAAAACAAGTAACAATGTCGCAATTACGTGGCATCTTTACCGGTAAATATACGAACTGGAAACAATTAGGGGGGAAAGATCAAAAAATCATGGTCATCAATCGTGCCCAAGGTAGTGGGACACGTGTTGCTTTTGAGAATAACGTGATGCAGGGACACAAAATGTTGAAATCTCAAGAACAAGAATCAAATGGAACTGTGCAACGGATGGTCGCAAGTACTCCTGGAGCGATCAGTTATTTATCATTTTCATATATCAATAAGGATATGACGGCGCTAAAAGTGGACGGGGTCAAACCAACTGCTAAAAATGTCAAAGATAATTCTTGGAAGATCTGGGCGTACGAACATATGTATACTAAGGGCAAACCGGATAAAATGACAAAACAGTTTTTAGATTATATGTACTCAGATGTCGTGCAAAAGAATTTGGTGACAGCATTAGGTTACATTCCGATCAATGAGATGAAAGTACAAAAAGATGCTAATAACCAAGTAACACCAATTATCACAGATGAGGTGAAACAAGATGGATCCAATTAGAGAAAAAATTTTAAAGCCGTCCAAGGAGACGCGTCAAGATTTCGTTGGTAAAACACTGAGTTATGCCAGTATTTTCTTGATCGTCGGAGTTGTGTTAGCGATCTTTTTATTTGTTGCTTCGAAGGGGATCGCGACTTTTACGCAAAATAAAGCTAGCTTAGTGGAATTTTTAACGGGAAGTGAATGGAATCCTGGAGCTAATGGATCAAATGGCCGGCCACTAGTTGGGGCTTTGCCAATGATCTTAGGGTCTTTTGGGGTGACCTTATTGGCTGCGCTGTTTGCGACCCCATTTGCGATCGGGACAGCTCTTTACATGACAGAACTTTCGTCTAAACGAAGTCAAAAGTTCATGCAAAGTGTCATCGAATTATTAGTTGGGATCCCGTCGGTTGTTTACGGTTTTATCGGATTGACGGTCGTTGTTCCTTTTGTGCGTGATCATTTTGGTGGTTCAGGTTACGGTATCTTATCTGGTTCGTTTGTGCTCTTTGTGATGGTCTTGCCAACGATCACTTCGATGACAGTCGACAGTTTGCGTGCTGTACCTAAGTATTACAAATCAGCTTCTTTAGCTTTAGGGGCAACTGAATGGCAAACGATCTATCGCGTTTTATTACGTGCGGCTTTGCCTGGGATCATGACTGCGATCGTCTTTGGGATGGCACGAGCTTTTGGTGAGGCTTTAGCCGTCCAAATGGTTATCGGTAATGCGACCTTGTTACCAGAAAGTTTATTGGCTCCTGCTTCGACCTTGACCAGTGTCTTGACGATGGGGATCGGTAATACGGTCATGGGAACTGTCTCCAATAATGCTTTATGGTCATTAGCATTAGTCCTCTTGTTGATGTCACTTATCTTCAACATTGCAGTGCGCTTTATCAGTCGGAAAGGAAAGATGTAATCTATGAATACGAAAAAAGTAAATAAACTTGCTTTAGGTGTGATCAAATTGATCGCTGGGATCGTAGTTTTGATCTTAGCCTTTTTGATCGGACGGATCTTGTTAAATGGTCTACCACATGTTTCGTGGCATTTCTTGACGACACCTTCACGTTCCTTTACTGCTGGTGGCGGGATCGGGATCCAGTTGTTCAACTCCTTTTATCTATTGGTCTTGACATTATTGATCTCATTTCCACTTTCTTTAGGTGCTGGGATCTATCTAGCTGAATATGCACCTAAGAATCGTGCGACCGAAACTGTGAGAATGGCGATCGAAGTTTTGAGTTCTTTACCGTCAGTTGTTGTCGGGTTGTTTGGCTTCTTACTTTTTGTGGTCCAATTCAAGATGGGCTTTTCGATCATCTCGGGTGCGATCGCCTTAACATTTTTCAACTTACCATTATTGACGCGTAATGTTGAAGATTCATTAAATAACGTTCCTAAATTGCAACGTGAAGCTGGCTTGGCTTTAGGGTTATCCAAATGGCATACGGTCATAAAGATCATTTTGCCTGAAGCTTTACCAGGGATCATTACTGGGATCGTTCTTTGTGCCGGCCGTGTTTTTGGTGAAGCGGCTGCTTTGATCTATACTGCTGGTCAAAGTGCAACTAATATCGATTTTATGAATTGGAATCCATTTAGTGAATCAAGTCCGCTCAACCTTTTCCGACCAGCGGAAACTTTGGCGGTGCACATCTGGAAGATCAACTCCGAAGGGATCATGCCAGATGCTGAACAGATCTCAGCTGGTGCGTCAGCTGTTTTGATCGTGGCGGTCTTGATCTTTAATTTATCAGCGCGTTATTTGGGCAATCGCTTGTATAAACGCTTGACTGCAAGTAAATAGATGAGGAAGATGACAATGAATGTAGGTAAATATGATTTAAATGAGACATCGATCTTAAAATTTGATCCAAAAGTTCAAGAAGTTGCACTCTCGACCCATGATCTGCAAGTTTATTATGGTAACAAACACGCTTTTTTTGATGGCAACCTTCAATTTGAGCGCTATAAGATCACAGCCTTAGTTGGGGCATCCGGATCTGGAAAATCGACGTTCTTGCGTTCTTTGAATCGTATGAATGATGACGTAGCGACAGTGACGGGCGAGATCATGTATCGCGGGATCGATATCAACTCCAAAAAGATCAACCTCTATGAGATGCGTAAACAGATCGGAATGGTTTTTCAACGGCCTAATCCATTTTCTAAATCGATCAAAGAAAATATCACGTTTGCACTCAAGGAAAATGGGATCAAAGATAAGCAAAAATTAGATGAGATCGTAGAAAAGAGTTTGCGTGGGGCTGCACTTTGGGATGAAGTCAAAGATGACCTAAATAAGAGCGCTTTGGCTTTATCTGGAGGACAACAACAACGACTTTGTATTGCCCGAGCGATCGCAATGGGGCCTGATATCTTATTGATGGATGAACCTTGTAGTGCGCTTGATCCGATCTCAACTTTAAAAGTTGAAGAAACGATGCTTGAATTAAAGAAAAAATATACGATCATCATCGTGACCCATAACATGCAACAAGCTTCACGGGCAAGTGACTATACAGCCTTTTTCCACATGGGGCATGTGATCGAATACGATAAGACAAAAAATATCTTTACCAATCCACGGATACAAGCAACTGAAGATTATATCTCAGGGAATTTTGGTTAGGACGAGGTTTATCATGGAAAAAGAAAAAATTATTACTAGTCAAAATGTTCATTTGTACTATGGACAAAAAGAAGCTTTAAAAGGGATCGATCTAGATTTTCCTAAATCTGGTATCCATGCGCTGATCGGACCTTCAGGTTGTGGGAAGTCAACTTATCTGAGATGTTTGAATCGGATGAATGATTTGATCGATAATGTTAAAATTACAGGAGCGATCAAATTAGACGGTCAAGATATCTACAGTCCTAAGACAGATACGGTCGAATTGCGCAAAAAAGTAGGTATGGTCTTTCAACAGCCCAACCCCTTTCCATTTTCGATCTATGAAAATGTTGTCTATGGTTTACGGATCGCTGGAGTCAAAGATAAACAATTGTTAGATGAGCGGGTCGAAACAAGTTTGAAGCAAGCAGCCGTGTGGGATGATGTTAAAGATGACTTGCATAAGAGTGCTTTAGCCTTATCAGGTGGGCAACAACAACGGGTCTGCATAGCCCGAGTACTTGCGGTCAAACCAGAAGTTATCTTATTAGATGAACCGACGAGTGCGCTTGATCCAGTTTCAAGTAATAAAGTTGAAGAGATGCTTTTGACACTAAAAGATGACTATACTTGTATTATCGTGACTCATAATATGCAACAAGCTTCACGGATCTCAGATACGACTTCATTTTTCTTGAATGGAAATTTGATCGAAACGGGACCGACGAAACAAATTTTTGTTAATCCGAATAAAAAAGAGACCGATGACTATTTAAGCGGTCGATTTGGTTAATTGAACAAGGAGGAATTTTATGCAACGCCACATTGATACTCAGATCCAAGCTTTACGTCAGGAATTTATCACAATGGGCCTTGAAGTTAAGGCAGCGCTTGAAAAAGCGATCATGTCACTTAAAGAAGATGACAAACAAGCTGCTAAAGAGGTCATCGAACACGATGAAGTGATCAACAATCATGAGACATATTTAGAGAAAAAGACAGCTCAGATCATTGCACTGCAAAGTCCAGTAGCGGGTGATCTTCGTGAGATCATTTCGATCTTGAAAGCTAGTTCTGATTTAGAACGTTTAGCTGATCACGCTGTAAGTATCGCTAAAAATGTGTTATTACTCAAAGAAGAGCGTCGTGACGATGAGATCGATATGATGATCGTTAAGATGGGTGATAATGTTTTGGAGATGCTAGCAAGTATTTTGAAAGCATACACTGAAATGGATGAAAAATTAGCGATCGAGATCGCCGAAATGGATGCCGGTAATGATAGGATCTTTTTGAACGTCAGAAAGCGTGCGATGGGCTTGATCAAGACGAATCCTAAATTTGCAGGTGAGGGGATCGATTACTTGCAGATCGCTAATCACTTAGAAAGATCAGGCGATTATATCACTAATATTGCGGAATGGATCGTATATACTAAAAAAGGTAAGATCACCGAATTAGGGCGCAACGATTTCTAAGGATTTTTACGCTAGCTTGATGAATTTTAATTAAAATCTTGGGAAAATAGTACGTTTTCTTAAGCAAGTATGTTAAAATGTATGTGTACTCGAAAGTGAGTAATTTACTGTAAAATCTTTAGGAGGCTGTTTTATGTCATTCGTAAACGGTAGTGAAATTTTTTCTGCAGCTCGCAAGGGCCATTATGCAGTAGGTGCTTTTAACACAAATAACTTGGAATGGACACGTGCTATTCTTAAAGGCGCTCAAGAAAAGAACGTACCTGTATTGATCCAAGTATCAATGGGTGCTGCTAAGTACATGGGCGGTTACAAATTAGTTCGTGACTTAGTTGCAAGCGAAATGGAAGCAATGAACATCACTGTTCCAGTTGTTATGCACTTAGACCATGGTAACTACGAAGCTGCTAAGGAATGTATCGAAGCAGGTTTCTCATCAGTTATGTTTGATGGCCATGACTTACCATTCGAAGAAAACTTGGCTAAGACAAAAGAAATCGTTGAATTAGCACATGCTAAAGGTATTTCTGTTGAAGCTGAAGTTGGTTCTATCGGTGGTGAAGAAGACGGTGTTGTTGGTGCTGGTGAATTAGCAGACGTTGAAGAAGCAAAACAAATCGCTGCACTTGGCGTTGACTACTTAGCATGTGGTATCGGTAACATCCACGGTCAATATCCAGCAAACTGGAAGGGTCTTAACTTTGACCGCTTGAAGGAATTGGCAGACGCTATGCCAGATATGCCATTAGTATTGCACGGTGGTTCTGGTATTCCTCAAGAACAAGTTGTTAAAGCTATCTCAATGGGTGTTTCCAAGCTTAACATCAATACAGAATGCCAAATTGCATTTGCTGAAGCAACACGTAAGTACATCGAAGAAGGCAAGGATAAAGAAGGTAAAGGTTACGATCCTCGTAAACTTCTTGCACCTGGTACACAAGCTATCACAGATACAGTTGAAGAGATTATCGACTGGATCGGTACACCAGAAGCTAAATAATCTAAAGATCACCAAAAAGGTCCTAGGAGATTTCCTAGGGCCTTTTTTAGATATGATCATGCTTACTCTTGTATTGCAATAGGTGTTCGCCGACCATTTTGTAGATCACAGCATTGATGATCACGTGTTTTGTCAGTTTGCTCAGTGATAGACTGGTGGCTAACGGTTTGGCATAACCGCCATTTTGAAGTGCTTGATTGAAGATTTGAGCAAAACTATTATAAGATTCCTTGATCGAAAATTCATGTAATAATTGCTCATTGTAAGTTTTGATCGTTTCTAAAGGATAGACTGATTTTAGGAGGCTGATCACCAGCAATTCGGCTAAGTGAGTTGCATTGTACTTTTTCTTAACGGGACGTGACATGAGGCCTTTTTTGACATAACTGTTGATCATTGAAGGCGTCAAAGGTGCCCCTAAAAAGCCAGTCAAATAGCGATTACCGAGATTGACCAATTGATCCATATATAGTTCGAAATCAGGAAAATCTTCCCAATAGGGCAATCGTTTATTCGTGAAACTATCTAATTGCTTTTGGATGTTTAATTTCTCCATCGCGCTCGTCCTTTTATCTAGTTTAAGTGTATTATAACATATTATGCTAAGATTTATTGATCTTTAAAAACTTTTAAACTAGACTAAAAGTCTATATATAATTGACTTATATATTTAATAGGTGTAGACTGAAACTAGATTTTAGAAGGTGGTGTCAGATATGGATCGACGTGAACAGATCACAAATGAAGTATGGAGTGCGATCACACATGGTATCGGGGTAGGGCTAAGTATTTGGTTATTAGTCTTATTGATCTTAAAAGGGATCGCAACGCAAAATATTGTCAGTTTTACAGCATATCTAATCTACGGCTTGTGTTTATTGAGTCTGTACTTAGCTTCGACTTTATTTCATTGTTTATATTTCACCAAAGCACGTCGGTTATTCCAAGCATTTGATCATGCCAGTATTTATTTATTGATCGCTGGTACATATATGCCATATTGCTTGATCGGGATCGGGGGCAAGTTTGGTTGGAGCTTATGGATCGCAGTAGCCTTCTTGATGCTCTTTGGGGTCTTGTATCATGCCTTAGCTGAACCTAGGCATCAGATCGTTGAGACTATGATCTGTGTCCTAGCAGGGTGGCTGTGTGTATTAGGTTTTAAACCACTATTTCAGGTATTAGGTTTTCCCGGGTTACTATTACTATTAGCGGGAGGCATTGCCTTTACCCTAGGCGCGGTCGTTTATAGTTTAAAGCTGAAGTATGTTCATATTTATTGGCATTTGCTGGTGATCTTAGGCTCGGCTTTGATGTTTTGTTCGATCTATTTTTATCTATAAGAATAAAAATATTTTATTTTTAAGTGGAAGCGTTTGCGATGGGTGCTATTTAATGTTATCCTTATTTTAGAGGATAGTGTCTCAAGAAAGGAGAGTGGTACTCATGCCAACGATACAGTTGACGACAGAACAACGCAGAGCGTTAGAAGGATTTGCTAATGAATTTGAAACTGTAAATGCCTTAGCTGACCGCAATCGGCAAAAGATAATTCTTTTATTATGTGAACGACTCCGTGAAGGAATGACTGTTACTGAGATCACCAAAATGATGGCCATCACCCAACCGGCAGTTTCACATCATCTAAAGATCTTGCGCGAAGCTGGTCTAGTTTCATTTAAAAAAGAAGGATTGCAAAGCTTTTACCATGTAACACTTGAAGCACCTTTAAAAAGCTTGGAAGATGCGATCCATCAAGTTCGTTTGACGGTGGATACGACAACTAAATAGTAGGATAGTTGTTTCAGCTTGCATTAGGCTTTTAAGCAGGCCGGGTGCGATCGTTGAAACAAATTTTTTTATTATAAGAATATAAAAAAGGCGCTAGAAAATTTCTAGCGCCTCTTTTTTTAATTAGCAAAGTAAGTCAGGATCTGTTCTTCAGTTAGATCCTTTTTGTTACGAGTATCGAAGACTATCTGCCCATCATTTAAGATGATGATACGATTGCCATAGCGTAAAGCATCTTGAAGGCGATGAGTGATCATTAAACAGGTCAGCTTCTTTTCAGTGATCACTTCATCGGTCAGCTTTAATAACTCAGCACTCGTATTAGGATCAAGGGCAGCAGTGTGTTCGTCTAAGAGCAGGATATCTGGGCGCGCGATCGTAGCCATCAAAAAGCTCAATGTCTGCCGTTGTCCCCCAGAAAGATCACCTGTGAAAGTGTGTAATCGCTTTGATAAATTATTAGGGAGTTTAGCCGTCAATTCTTTGAATTGAGGTAGATGGGTTTGTAAGCGCCGAGGACGCAAAGTGCGTTTTTGTCCACGTTTTAATGCTAGTAAAAGATTTTCAGCAACTGTCATTCGAGGAGCGGTGCCCATTTTAGGATCTTGAAAGACTTGAGCGATATATGAGGCACGTTTGACTTCTGATAGTGTGGTCAGATCGATCCCGTCTAAAAGGACCTGTCCACTAGATGGTTTGAGCGAACCATTGATCACATTTAAAAGAGTTGATTTTCCAGCACCATTTGTACCTAGAAGTGTGATAAAATCACCAGCCTCGATCGTAAGTGAAAGATCTTTTAAGATCTTTTTTTCTTCAGTTGTTCCGGGATTGACCACGGTCGTGATATTTTTTAATTCGAGTGTCATGGCTTTTGGACTCCTTTCTTCAGTGTTTTGCTGAAATTGAATTTCTTCTCTAAGACTGGCAGCATTAGGCATAATGCTAAGATCAAAGATGAGAGCAATTTGAAATCGTTGGTGCTAAATCCAAGTTTTAAAACGATGAGTAAGACGAAACGATAGAAGATGCTGCCTAAGATAACAGCAACTAATCGAGCAGTCAAACTGAGTTCACCAAAGGCAACTTCACCGATAATGATCGCAGCTAGACCAATAACGATCGTACCGACCCCCATATTGACATCGGCATAACCGTCATTTTGGGCGATCAATCCACCGCAAAGACCGATCAAGCCGTTAGAGATCATTAAGCCTAAGATCTCCATGTTGTCTGTATTGATCCCTAACGAGCGGGCCATCAGTTTGTTATCACCAGTTGCGATAAAAGCTTGCCCCAGATCGGTATTTAAAAAGAGAGCTAGCAGTAAGATCAAAAGTGTAAGTAAGATCAAGCCTAGGGTCACCGATGGAAAACTGTTCGGTAGTTCACGTAATATCCCAGTGTTGAGCAAAGTATTTTGGTTGAGTAAGCCAACAGTTGCTTTCCCCAGAACACGAAGGTTGATCGAGTAGATACCTGTCATGACCAAGATCCCAGCTAATAATACGGGGATCTTTCCTTTGGTGTATAAGATCCCGGTCAAAAATCCAGTCAAAAGTCCCGCCCCAAAGGAAGCTAAAGTTGCGATAAAAGGTGATGTTCCTTGGGTGATCAAAGAAACACAAACACAGGCGCCAAAGGGAAAGGTCCCTTCAACTGTCATATCGGGGAATTTTAAGATCCTAAAGGTCAAGTAAAGACCTAGACCAAGGATACCCCAGAGCAATCCTTGCCCAATTGCTGATACGATTAGATTCATTTGATAACAACTCCTTTTTTACTGATCTGTGTAACTAGTTCATTAGGAAGATCGATCCCTAGTTGTTGAGCCTGTTTTTGATTGAGATAGGTAGTTCCTTGGGTTGGATATTCGATTTCCATGTCGGCTGGATCTTTTCCTTTTAAGATCGCAGCTGTCATCTTGCCTGTCATTTTACCAAGTTCATACTGGCTAACACTGACAGTGGCCAATCCGCCTTGACGTGTCATTTCAGAAGTTGAAGGAAAGATCGGGATCTTATTTTGGTTAGCATTTTTGAGGACCGTTTGAAATCCTGAGGCCACAGTATTGTCATTTGGAATATAGATCGCTTGAACATTGCTAGCCATTGTAGCGGAGACTTGTTGGATGTCATTAGTCGAAGTGATCGTATATTCTTTTACTGTAAGTCCCGCTTTTTGAGCTAGTTTTGAAAATTCTTTGACTTCAGCCGCTGATGAATCATCGCTTGAAGTGTGTAAAACACCGATCGTCTTTAAATTAGGGATGATCGTTTTGATCAATTGAAGTTGGCGGGCGATCGGTTCTCTGTGCTGAACACCCGTGATATTACCACCGGGGTGTTTGAGGTCTTTAACTAGACCAGCTCCGATCGGATCACTGATCGCTCCCATAACGATGGGAGTCGTTTTAGTCGTATTAGCTAATGATTGGGCGGCTGGGGTAGCGATCCCGATCATGACCGCAGCATCTTCATTTTCAAAGCGTTGACTCATGGATTTGAGGTTACTTTGATCATTTTGGGCATTTTGGAAATCGATCTTGATGTTTTTTCCTGCGATAAAGCCTTCTTCTTTTAAAGCGGCAATGATCCCGCGATGGATCTCATCTAAAGCGGGATGTGATGTTAATTGTAAGATCCCAACAGTTGGGGTCTGGTTTTTTTTGGCTTGATCAGTTGAGCGGAAAAATGCAAAGATCAAAAATAAAAATAAAACTACAATTGTGCTGATTAAGCGTTTCATAAGTAAATTCCTCCTTTTGATTTTTTACGTTCGTATCTATATGCGGTAAGAAAAAAGCACTTCCCACTGAGCGCGGGAAGTGCTTTTTAACAAGACCCGCATGGTAGTTGATCCATGCAAGTCGATCTAAGAGAACCAGCACAGATACGAACGATACGTTACGTACGGTCGCATCTGTGCACACAGAAGCAACCTAGTGCTGGCTTTGCCAACGAATATTTTTGAGTTGCATAACTGTTTTATTCATAGTTCTCTTCCTTTCCGAATTGATTATGAGTGAATTGTACTATACTAAAAATTAGTTGTCAATTAAAAAAATCACTTTTTTGCTTTTCTAAAAAAGGTGTGCTACAATAACTCAGTAGTCAACTTGGGGATGTTTAGGATTCGACAGGTATAGGTCGGGCTTGAGTTGCGCTTAGTAGGTTGCGACTACTATAAAACGCTCAGTTTAAATTATAACTGCAAAAAATAATAACAACTCTTACGCTTTAGCTGCCTAGTCAGCACTGCGTAGATCCGTCTGATATCGTCTGTGTGTCAGTTGCGGGTCCTATATTAGCAGACTACGCTCAGTGTTTTAGCCTGAAATGCTGAGAAGAGACTTTTAGGCTAGTCGTTGGTGTTGGCCCTGTCATTCGGCGTGATCAACGATGAAATTCAAATAGTATGACTATGAGCGTAGAGACTTGAGTTACGATATGCTTGGACGCGGGTTCGACTCCCGCCATCTCCATAAGTAAAGCCCTCATCGAAAATATTCGATGAGGGCTTTTTGTTATTGTGTATCTTCTAAAGTGGATTCGACGGTAGGTGATTGTTCGTTAGTATTTTCGCCACTATCACTTTGTTTAAGCTCTGGAGCATCAGAGTGATATTTATCAGCGGTGGAGTGGTTATTATTTTTAGACCATAGACTAGTTGAACGACTCTTGAGTGTAGCCTGGATCTTATCTAATTGCTCAACTTGGTTTTTATAGTTGAAATCTTTTGGATCAACGGGTGTAAAACCAGTTGGCACATAGAAGCGCAAGAGATTCTTATTGTTGAGCGAGTCCGAGAGTGAAAGCGCCGAGTTAACATGCTCTTGTGCTACTTTTAATTGAGCCTGTACTTTTTTAGACGGATGAGTTACCACATTACCGGTGCTGTTTTCGTAGATCGTACTACCAACAACGGTGTATTTTGGTGTGATGAAATTCTCATTTCTAAAAGCAACAGTTTGATCATGATCTTTGGAGAAGAGATCTGAACCAAATAAAAGATATTTTTTCGAATCGATCCCTGCTAGGTGAAGTAACGTCGGCATGACGTCGATCTCACCCCCGTATTGTTCAAAGATCCCACCATTTTCTTGCCCTGGGATGTGGATCATAAATGGAACACGTTGCATTTGAACATTGTAAAAGTCGCTCCAAGTCGAGGAAGATTTTCCTAAAAGGGAAGCTAACTTCAAATTTCGTGAGTTAGATATCCCGTAATGATCGCCATAAAGTACGATCACTGAATCATCATAAAGTCCAGAAGCTTTGAGATAATCAAAGAATTCTTTAACGGCTTGATCTAGGTAGTGGGCCGTAACAAAGTAATTATCGACTGAACTATCACCTGTATTAGCTGCTTCAAAGCTTTTGTTTTGGTCATCTAAACTAAACGGGAAGTGATTAGAGACCGTGATGAATTTAGCATAAAATGGTTGTTGTAACTTTTCTAAGTACTTAACTGAATCATGGAACAACAACTTATCTTTAAGACCATATTCACTTAAGTTATTGGCATTTTGGTCGTAGTAACTGGCATCAAAGAAGTATTGGTAGCCAAAGTTTTTGTAGACTTTATCTCGATTCCAAAATGAGCCTGAGTTACCGTGAAAAACAGCTGAAGAATAGTTTTGACTTTGATTTAAGATCGCTGGCATAGCTTCGAAGGTATTATCTGTTCCTAAAGTCGAAAACATCGAACCTTGAGGCAAACCATATGCGCCAGTCTCAAGCATCGTTTCTGCATCAGAGGTCTTTCCTTGTCCGACTTGATTAAAGAAATTAGCAAACGAGAACGTCTCTTTACCGTGATAAAGGCTATTTAAAAACGGCGTGACTTCTTGTCCATTTAATTTATAGTCGATCAAGAATTGTTGGAAACTTTCAAGGTGGATGACGATGATGTTTTTATTTTTAGCGATCCCAAACATCTTTTGGTCCGGAGCAGCATAGTTAGCTTGGGTAAAATCAATGATCTTATTTAAATCAGCCCCAGTAGCCTTAGACCGTGTTTGACTGGTCTTGGCTGTTTTTAGCCCGTCGTATACGGTAAAGGCATCGATCCCTAAATATTTGACTAAATAGTTGCGGTCAAAGGTTCGCGTCAGTAATTGCGGACGATCGATCTCACCTAATGTGATATTCAATAGTAGAAACATTAGGGAAAAAGATGTCATGGCTACGGCTTGATTCTTAGGGATATAATGCTTGTCGAGCTTGATCTGACGAGTCAAGAGTAGTAGTAAGATGACCACTACATCAATAATGATCAAAAGGTCTTGGGGTTTTAAAAGTGAAAACGAGCTCCCACTTAGTCCTTGTGAGACCGAAGAATACCCAAAGATCACGTTCATAGTCATAAAGTCAGTAAATTCGCGGTAATAAATAACGCTGATCAATAAAAATGCCGTATTAGCTATGTAAAGTAACAATAGACATAGATAGGCAGGGATCGTTTTACGGACGTAAAGTGCAATGCTAAAGAGCAATAGTGTCGTCGCGATCGGATTTATCAATAAGATAAGATACTGATAGATCCCGTGGACACCAAGGTGAAAATCGATCAAATAAACTAGGATCGTTTTTAACCAAAACAAGCACGAAACAAGTGCAAAAAAGCCCCACCGTGTATTGATAAAATTTCGTAATTTTGTCCAGTTCACAGGTGCAAACCGTCCTTTCAAAGTAGTTGGCATATCACTTAATTCTAAACCAGTTAGCGGTCAAGCGTCAATTTTTCAAGGGAATTTTAGCAAATATTAAAGATATCGTTGGGTAAGTTTGAAGTTATGAAAATAGAAAAATTGTTTTCAATTATTGTGAATTTCTTAAAAAATATTTATTTTATTCACATAAAATAAATTGCTATTGTGGCAAAATATAGTAGCGATAGTGGTGGGGAATTTGTGAAAAAAGTACGTGAAAAAAGTTTTCATATGAAATAAAATGAAAGAATTAACCTAAAATTCTTCTTGTAATGGTTTGCATAAAACTGCTAAAATATTATCTTGATGAGAATTATTGAGAAAAGAATTGAAGAGAAACGAGGGAATTGATTATGTGGATAGCCTTGATCCCCGCTTTAGCATGGGGAAGTATTGGATTGATCAGTGGTAAGTTGGGTGGTAATGCTAACCAACAAACCTTGGGGATGACTTGGGGGGCTTTTTTGAGGAGGGGCGTATTGTGGAATATGGTTCGCCGGAGGAATTATGTAAGAAGGGCGGATATTTTGAAAGAATGCAGAAGTTTCTTGCTGAAAATGAATAAAATACAGAAATTTGGGGGATTCCCCTCTTGCATTTTGCGGAGGATTGTGTTAAAATCTCAAGTTGGATTCCGAAAAATTTTATAAAAATTTTACAGTTCAAACAGAGGAGGCAGCTATGGAAGCGTATGATGTTTTTAAAGATCTAGCCATTATTATCCTGGTGGCGAAAGCGTTCGGCATCCTTGCGAGAAGATGTAAGGCACCACAGGTAGTCGGTGAGATTATTGCCGGTTTGATTATCGGACCGAGCATATTGGGTTGGGTAGCCCAGACAGATTTTCTTGTCCAGATGGCGGAGATCGGGGTTATTCTTCTGATGTTTTCGGCGGGGCTTGAAACGGATATTAAGGAATTATTGAGGACGGGACCTATCGCGCTCTTGATTGCGTGTGCGGGTGTGTTTGTCCCTCTTATATGTGGAACCCTGCTTTATATGGGTTTTTACGGCGCGGCTCCCTGGGGCAGCGAGGAGTTTTACAAAGCGGTTTTTATCGGTACGATTCTTACAGCCACATCAGTTAGTATTACGGTTGAATCGCTGCGTGAGATGGGTCGGTTAAAGGGCAAGGTTGGCACGACTATTTTAAGTGCTGCGATTATCGACGATGTAATCGGAATTATCGTTCTGACCGTTGTTGTCGGGTTTAAAAGTCCGGATTCCAATCCGGGGAAGGTGGTTATTAATACCTTACTTTTCTTTGTGCTGGCGGTGGTTGCAGGTTTTCTGTTTTATTTCCTGTTCCGCAAGTTTGATACGCTCTATCCGCACACGAGGCGCATCCCGATTTTAGGGCTTGCGTTCTGTTTTGCAATGTCTTACATAGCCGAGAGATATTTCGGTATTGCGGATATTACGGGTGCATATGTGGCGGGTATCGTGCTGTGCAGTTTGCGTGATTCGGGTTATATTGCGCAGAAGATGGATACGAATTCGTACATGTTGTTTGGACCGGTCTTTTTTGCAAGTATTGGTTTAAAGACCAATATTGATAACCTGGATGGTTCGATCCTGCTTTTTGCTGCGGCGTTTGTTGCAGTCGGGTTGATTGCAAAGATTATCGGGTGCGGTCTGGCAGCCAGACTTTGCAAGTTTAAGAATAAGGATGCTTTAAAAATCGGTGTCGGCATGATGACGCGCGGCGAGGTCGCGCTGATTGTCGCCCAGAAGGGTCTTTCGGTCGGGCTGATGACACCTGTCTACTTTACAGCGGTAATTTTGCTGATTATTGTATCCTCAATTCTCACCCCTATCATACTGAAAGTGCTGTATGCGGGCGAACCACTTGAGGAAGCAGCGGCAGCGAAATAGGTATCAGGATAGAAAAACAAACTGTGAAAGAGTAAAAAAGGGGATAAATTACAGTCAGGAGCGTGTTCTGCGGGTGATTCGCAAAGCACGCTCCTGTCTTTTGTGGAAAAAAATGGAAATTTGCAAAAAATGTATTCCATATTTTCGAAGGACATGGTATAATGTTCGTGAAGGCAAAGCAAGGAAGAGCGGGGATACAGTGTGGCGAAGCTGTCCGAGTACAG
>NZ_CAQLEL010000093.1:0-22878 GCF_948826705.1 uncultured Ligilactobacillus sp. | reverse complement strand
TCTACTTAATTAAAGTACCTTTATCCTATCATAACTCTCTCACAGATCAGCAATCAAAAACATTGCTCACAAAAAAAGACTGTCGAAACAGTCTTCTTGTGTAATATTAGCCAAAGTAGTTGACCCCGATAGCGTCTCTAACTTCAGCTAATGTCTGTTCTGCTACTGCATTAGCCTTTTGACTACCTTCTTTTAGCATTGCATAAACACTTGGTAGGTCCTTGGCAAATTCTTCGCGTCGTTTTCTGATCGGACCCAGTTGTGCTTCCAAGACTTCATTTAGGTAGCGTTTGATCTTCACATCACCTAAACCACCAGCTTGGTAGTGTTCTTTTAATTTTGCCACTTTTTGTTTGTCTGGATCAAAGATGTCTAAATACGTAAAGACCATATTTCCTTCGATCTGTCCAGGATCTTCAATGTGGATGTGATTAGGATCAGTATACATCGACATTACCTTTTTGCGTAGAGTATCTGCGTCATCAGCCAAGTAGATCGCATTTCCCAAAGATTTACTCATTTTAGCATTACCATCAAGACCTGGCAAACGTCCAGAACCTTTAGGCGGAAAGACGCCTTGTGGTTCAACTAAAACTTCCTTGCCATAGATCGAATTAAAACTTCTAACGATCTCACGTGTCTGCTCTAACATCGGTTCTTGATCATCACCGACTGGAACTAAATTAGCCTTAAAAGCAGTGATATCAGCCGCTTGACTCACAGGATACGTGAAAAATCCTGCAGGGATAGAACGCTCAAAATTCTTTTGAGCGATCTCAGCTTTGACAGTTGGATTGCGTTCTAGGCGTGAGACTGTAACTAAATTCAGATAATACAAATTGAGCTCTGCTAATGCTGGGATCTGTGATTGCACAAAGATCGTCGATAATTTAGGATCGATACCGACTGCTAAATAATCTAAGGCAACTTCGATCAATGAATTTTTGATCTTTTCTGGATCACGCGCATTATCCGTCAAAGCTTGTTGGTCTGCGATCATGATAAATGTTTCATATTTTCCCGTATTTTGCATCTCAACTCGATTTTTCAGTGAACCGATATAGTGCCCGATATGAAGCTTACCTGTGGGACGATCACCTGTTAAAATAATATCTTTTGCCATAGTTTTCCTTCCTTTATCTTGAGCGCAAAGCTAGCTGACCACTAAAAAACGCCCTAATACCATATAGATATTAGGACGAATTACCGTGGTGCCACCTAACTTGCAAAAATGCCGCTCAATCACTTATCTAGTTGTCTTCTCACGGCATCCAATTCATAGCTCTTACATCTCTCAGCTAAACGATGCATCTCTGTTAGGTGACCTACTACTCACTACCGTTTTGCGAAGTTTATCTTAATTGTAGTAGATGTTAGTGCAACTGTAAAGTGATTTAGAAAGTAATTTTTTGACCATTTTCTTTGACTTCGTAGCTAAAAGTTGCAAGATCGACCTTTAGTTCACTTACCGTTTGTCCATCAGCACTTGTACGTTTAATGTTAAATCTATGTTTAGTAGGTGTTGTGATCTCAAACTTTCCATCTAGTTCAAATGCTTTTGAACGATTGCGATAGGTAAATAATTTAAGCAAAGATGCTACGACTGGACGTTTCACTTCGCGCTTTATCTCTTCATTACTGTAATAATGTCGATTGATATTGCGCCCTTCTTTTGTTTTTTCTAATAATTCGATATCATTTTTTCCTGCTAAAAGCCCGACATAATAAACTTGAGGGATCCCTGGGGCAAAAGCTTGGATCAAGCGACTGATAAAGTATTTTTTATCATCATCTCCTAAAGCCGAATAATAAGTCGTGTTGATCTGATAGATATCTAAATTATTGTATTCAGCTGATGAATATTTACGTTTGACATTAGCCCCGATCTCATAAAGTTTATTAGTCGTAAGCTCGATCTCTTCATCGGTCAAAATATCTTTGACATCGACGACTCCGATCCCATCGTGAGTATCAAGTGTTGTAAATTGTTTCATCGGACTATCGCTCAACCATTCGACTAAACGAGTCGCATCTTGACTATAAAGCGTATATAACACGACCATCGGCAAAGCAAAATCATACGTAAAATAATCATGCTGTGTCAATTTTCGTTGGATCGTATAGTGTTCGTGGATCTCTGGCAAGATCAGAGCATCTTTTTTAGCTACGATCGCTTGGACTTCATCTAATAACTCCCAGATCTCAGGTTCGACAAAAAAATCATTGGTATCAAGTTTTTTTATCGCATAAGCAAACGCATCCAAGCGAATAACTGTTGCTCCGTGTTTTATCAATTGATCAAGCGTTTGTTTGATAAATTCTTTTGTTACTTTAGCTTTAATATCTAGATCGATCTGCTCTTCTCCAAAAGTATTCCACAAGTATTCACTACTGCCATCAGCAAATGTTATCTTTTGTTTAGGAGCACGATCTTTTCGCTTATAGATCAGATCGATATCTGCTTTAGTTGGACGTCCTTTAGGCCAAAATTTATCCCAACTCAAGAATAAGTCACGGTACGGACTTTCATCTTTATTAGCTTGTAGATCTTTATAGTATTTTGATTGCCGTGAGATGTGATTGATCATAAAATCAAACATCAGATAATATTTTTCACCTAAAGCTTCAATTTCATTCCAAGACCCAAAAGCTGGATCGACTTTGGTATAATCGACTGGCGCAAAACCACGATCACCTGTTGAGGGAAAAAATGGCAGTAGATGTAGGCCTCCAACGGCATCTTTGAAGTGTGTCTCCAAATTATATTTCAGATCTGTTAAATTTTCGCCTAAACTATCTGCATATGTGATCAACATCATTTTGTTCTCTAATTTCATCTATATTATTCCTTTCTATTTAACAGCACCGTTACTCATACCAGCAATGATATTTTTTTGGAAGATCAAGTAGACGATCGTGATCGTGATGATCCCGATCACATACGAAGCAAAACTTGGTCCGTAATCGTTGAAATATTGACCAGTATAGTTGTATTGGAACAGTGGCAAAGTCCACAACTTGCTATCTTTGTTTAGGATCAATAACGGCAACATAAAATCATTCCAAAACCATAAGGCATTGATGATCAAAGTCGTGGCATGCATCGGTTTTAACATCGGAAAGATGATCTTAAAATATGTGGTGAACTTGTTAGCTCCATCGATCTGTGCGGCTTCATCTAGTCCCTCTGGAATACTCATCTTGATGTAACCAACATACAAGAACAATGTTTGTGGGACCGCATAAGTGAGGTATAACAATACTAATCCCCAAATATTAGCCAAGCCGATCTTACTCATCATTACCGTTATCGGGATCATGATAACTTGAAATGGAACAAAGATCCCTAAGATCAATAACAGATACATAATACTGTAAGCTTTCTTTTTAGACATATTTCGTGCGATCGAATAAGCAGCCATCGGAACAAAGATCATGACCACCACGATGGATAAGATCGTGACGATCGTTGAATTCAAGAAATAATCTCCGATCCCATCACTAAAAAGACGTTTGTAGTTATCCAGCGTCCAAGGATCAGGCCAAGCAAAAAAATTATCCATGATCTGCTTAGTCGTCTTAAATGAGCTCAAAACTGTATAAAGTAGTGGCAATAAGATCAAGATCCCTCCACTTACTAAAAGAAGATAGCTCCAAAAATTGCGGTTATTTTTTTCTTCCATGTTCTCTTCTCCTTACTTATCGATTTCGTACTTACTTGAGATCTTGATCTGGATAAAGGAGACGATCGCTATCAAGATAAACAAAACGATCGCTATCGCATTAGCATATCCGTATTGATTATTATTAAAGGCATAGTTATAGACCAATAGACCTAAAGAAGTCGTGGCATCACTTGGACCACCACTTGTCATCGCAAAGATCTGATCAAAGGCGGTCAGACCTGCTTTAAGTGCCATAATAAAGACGATCGAGATACTTGGTAATAGATAAGGCAATTCGATCTTCCAAAAGATCTGGTGTCGATTTGCGCCATCAACTTTAGCAGCTTCTCTGATCTCTTCTGGAATACTTTGTAGACCAGCTAAAAAGATGATCACTGGCATAGCGATCCCTTGCCATAAAAGAACAAAGATCACCGCAAAAACAGCCCCACCTGGTGTCCCCAATAAGCTCGTCTCTAAGGCTTCAAGGCCCAGCATCTTACCCAGTGTTGGTAGACCGTAGTTGAACAACTGTTTAAAGACTAATGCGACCGTCAGACCTGATAAAACAGCTGGGAAAAAGAACCACGCTCTAAAAAATGTTTTCCCCTTGATCTTAGAATTCAAAGCTTTAGCTAACACGATCCCTAAGCTGATCTCACCTACGATCAAACAGACCGTCAAGATCAAAGTAAAACCGATCGCTTTTAAAAATTTTTGATCGCCCAATAAGATCTCATAGTTTTTTAAACCCACAAAATTAAAGTTATAAGTCAACCCTGTCCAGTCAGTCAAACTGTAAAAAGCACCTTGCAACATTGGAAAATAAAAGAAGATCAGCTGTAAGCAAAGTGGCACGAATAAAAAGATCCAGCCCCAGTTTTTCTCAATAAATTTTCGTTGTTTCATCACTATCCCTCCCGATCATTAGAAACTTTCATCGGATTAAAGAACGTATTCAAAGAATCCACCATCTCTTGTTTGTCACCGTTCATCAAATAATTAGTCGTCAAGTTGAAGAAATCATTTTCACTCGTCCAATCTTGCGCTAGCCAGATCATTTGGTGTTTAGTGAAGGCCAACTTGGATAAACCATACAACGGTGAATTTGTTCCTGCTTCTTTGACACCTTTAACAGCTACAGGACTTCCATCAACATCATAATATTTTTGCATGGCTTTTTTAGTCGTCATATAAGCTACAAATTTTTGTGCTGCCGCTTTATTTTTTGAATTTGCTGAGATCGAAAGCGCTAAGTCACCTGAGCCAACTGTCAATTCTTGCCCTGGTTCATTACCTGGAAAAGCAAAAGTCCCAATTTCAAAATCTGGTTTTTGTTGTTGGATCATCGCTAACGCCCAGGAACCATTTGGCATGATCAAACTTTTTTGTGACGCAAACGAAACGACAGCATCGTTATAGCTTGCCCCACGCCAATTCTTTTGCGCAGCATCTTTCATCCGCAAAAGATCTAATCGTTCAAAATCTTCCTTGAGATATTTATTATCGACTTTTAAAGCGTTAGGCTCGGAATAGCGTAAAAGTTCATTTGCTTGTTTGCCTCCACCAGTCACAGTCGCTAACGCCAACTGATGATAACCGTTCAACGTCCATGGTTCTGTACCTGCGATCGCAAAAGGTGTTTGGTCTTTTGCGATCAATTCTTTGACCAAAGCCTCAAACTCATCCCAAGTCTTTGGCTCACTGACACCTAATTTCTTAAAAGCTGTCTTATTGTAAAAGAAGCCATAAACATTAGCAGATAATGGAACGTTATACACTTTACCGTTTACTTTAAAGCGTTTTTCAAAATCATTTTTGATATTTTTCAAATAACTTTGATCTGAAAGATCTTCAAAATAACCAGCTTTTGCCCATTCTTGGAAATCGATATTTTGTGGATAAATATTGACCACATCGGGCATATCTCCTGCTAAAACACGTGTCTTCAAAACAGTCCCTGCATTAGGAACATCGGTCAACTTCACATGGATATTTGGATTTTCCTTTTCAAAATCATTGATGATCTCTTTTAAGGTCGGCGACATCTCTTTTTTCTGGTTAAAATACTCGATCGTGACCTTATCGCTTGTTTTGGTAGCTTGCTCATTATTACCACAGCTCGCTAAACTGACGCTTAAACCCAAAATACCTACAACACTTAATAATCCCTTAAATAAGCGCATCTGCCCTCTTCCTTTCATAGATAAAAATTGTAAACGTTTTCTATAATGCTATTATAGAAATTTTTTTAGTAAAAAAGAATGGTAAAACTGTGCTATAATATGTCATAATGATCACAAAACATTTTGACATAAATTAGAGGTAAAGACGTATGCATTCGGAATATAGCACGGTAAACAGTGAACATTTTGACTTTAAAATTTTGTTTTTTGGTCGTGAGCAGACAAAAGCAAACTACGCATTTTCTGGGAACAACACTCGTGACCAATACGTTTTACATCTCGTCTTGAAAGGCTCGGGTGTCTTTAGCAGTGCTGGCAAAAAATTCACTAAATTAAAAGCGGGCGATCTCTTTTTATTGCCTAGATCAGTCCCATGCTTTTATCAAGCAGATGCTAATGATCCTTGGGAATATCTTTGGATCGGTTTTTCAAGTACCAGTTTTGAAGATATTTTAGTTAACAGTAAACTTTATCCTGATTTTTACTTAAAAGATGTTAAAAATAGTAAATTCAGTCAAGAATTATTAGCCTTTTATGATAAACTCCACCAAACGCCGACACTACCAGAGCAATTACAGATCCAAAGCGACTTTCTAGCTCTTCTTTCCACCTTCTTAAAAGAATATCCTGCCAATAGGTCGGTCAGTCAAAGTACAGCTTCACGTACCTTTGTCCAAGCAAGAGATCACTTGCAAAAGGCATATACCACAGGGATCAATATTTCCGATATCTGTGCTCAATTACATCTTTCGCGTAGTTATTTGTACACTTTGTTCAAACGCTATTTAAGCCAAACACCTCAACAATATTTAACAGATCTACGCATCGCGCACGCAAAAAAACTGCTGATAGAAACGACCGATCCGATCGATTCTATCAGCAGCCAAGTTGGTTACAAAGATGCCTTCACATTTTCTAAAGCATTTAAACGAAAAACTGCTTATAGCCCGCTAGAATATCGCAAGAGCTATCATAAATGATCTGTTATTTCAAAAGCTAAGGCTTCATATGGGCGTAACTCTAGCTTTGCCAGATCACGTGGACTCTTATCGTAATTAGCGATAAATGGTGTTTGGATCTGATATTTAGGTAACGCTACTTTTTGAACGTCTTTAGAGAAATTGGCGATGACTAAAACGCTTTGACCTTCATAGCTACGCACATAGGCAAAAACTTCTGGTGCTGTCTCTAGTAGGGTATAATCTCCGTAGACGATCACATCGTGACTTTTACGATAAGCGATCAATTTTTGATAAGTATAAAAGATCGAATCCTTATCCGCTAAAGCAGCCTTAACATTTATCGTCCGATAATTAGGTGCAACTGCTGACCACGGTCTCACAGCCGAAAAGCCAGCGTTTTTTGTTGCATCCCATTGCATTGGTGTTCTAGCATTATCTCGCCCTTTATGCGAGATCATTTGTAAGAGTTCGTCATTTGAGTATCCTTTAGCCTTGTATTCTTGATACATATTTTTGGCCTCGATATCATCAATTTGTGTAATATCGGTAAACTTCAGGTTCGTCATTCCGATCTCTTCACCTTGGTAAATATATGGAGTTCCCTTTAATAAGTGCAATACGATCGCTAACATCTTTGCACTTTGAACTCGGTAAGCCCCATCATCTCCAAAAGCAGAAACTGCCCGTGGTAGATCGTGATTACTCCAAAATAAACTGTTCCAACCAACATCAGCTAACTCTACTTGCCATTTAGTGATAACTTCCTTTAACTTGGCAACAGAAAGTGGTCTGGTAAACCACTTGGGTCTATCAGGGAATTGATCTAGTTGAACATGTTCAAATTGAAAGACCATTCTCAATTCTTTTTCTTTGGGGTCAGAATATAATTTAGCGATATCTGGTGTTGCACCCCAAGTCTCGCCGACAGTCACCAATTTAGTATCTGCCAAAACATTTTGGTGCATCTCTTTTAGATATTCATGTAGCTTAGGTCCGTTACTTGTGATATTTTTTTCTGGAATTTTGCCGATCAGATCGATCACATCCATCCGAAAGCCACCGATCCCTTTAGCGACCCAAAAATTCATCATATCGTATACTTCAGCTCGGACTGCCGGATTTTCCCAGTTTAGATCAGGCTGTTTTCGACTGAATTGATGAAAATAATACTGTCCACTTGTTTCATCATATTCCCAAGCTGGGCCGCCAAAAACACTCTTCAGTTCAGTCGGCTCTTTACCGGCTTTTTGATCGCGCCAAATATAATAATCACGGTACTTGCTCTTTGGATCATTTTTAGCTTCGATGAACCATTGATGCTCATCTGAAGTATGATTGACGACTAGATCCATTACGATCTTTATCCCACGTTGCTTAGCCTGCTTGATCAAAGCTTCCATCTCAGCCATCGTCCCAAATTCTTGCATGATCTGACGATAATCACTGATATCATAACCATTATCATCATTAGGTGAACGATAGACTGGACATAACCAAAGCGCGGTCACACCTAATTTTTCTAAATAATCCAATTTGGAAATGATCCCAGCCAGATCACCGATCCCGTCATCATTTGTATCTTTGAAACTGCGCGGATAGATCTGGTAGATCACCGCACTTTGCCACCATTTTCCCATATTTTCGCCTTCTTATCGATTCAAATTGATTTTTGTTGCTGGATCAAAGAAGTGTGCCTTATTTAGATCAAATCCCATTGTCATCTTTGTTCCTGGCTTAACATAATCACGTGCATCAACTTTAGAGACAAATTCAGTCTCACCTAATTTACTGTAAAGTTGGGACTCAGCACCTAATAGCTCTGAAACTGTAACTGTCGCTTCAACTTTGGAGTTCGGGAATGTATCTAAGAAAGCATTTTCAGTATGAATATCTTCTGGTCTGATGCCCATGATCACTTTTTTATTATCAAATCCCTTATCCTTTAATAATTTTAATCGTCCTACAGGAACTTCGATCTCAAAGTTCTTAGCATCATCATAAACCTTGCCATCTTTAACGGTCACATTGAAGAAATTCATCGCTGGTGCTCCGATAAAGCTACCGACAAAGACGTTAGCTGGATCATCATAAACCTCTTGTGGTGAGCCGACTTGTTGGATCTTACCATCTTTCATGATCACGATCCTATCTGCCATCGTCATCGCTTCTGTTTGATCGTGAGTCACATAGATCGTAGTCGTCCCCAATTCTTGATGCAATTTTGCGATCTGAGCCCGCATGGAGACCCGCAACTTAGCATCTAAGTTAGACAAAGGTTCGTCCATCAAAAAGATCGGTGCATCGCGCACGATCGCCCGCCCCAAAGCCACACGTTGGCGTTGTCCCCCGGATAAGGCAGCTGGTTTACGCTTCAAATATTCTGTTAACCCTAAAATATCAGCTGCATGTGATACACGTTTTTTTATCTCTTCTTTGGAGTATTTACGCAATTTAAGCCCAAAAGCCATGTTATCATAGACTGTCATATGTGGATAAAGTGCGTAATTTTGGAAGACCATCGCAATATCGCGGTCTTTTGGTGCAACATCATTGACAACACGATCATCGATCTTAAATTCACCTTCAGAAATATCTTCCAACCCCGCGATCATCCGCAAAGTCGTTGATTTACCACAACCTGAAGGACCGACAAACACGATAAATTCTTTATCTTTGATGTGTAGATCAAAATCTGTTACCGAGTAATCTTCTGCGTTATCATACTTCTTATAAATGTGATCTAAATCCAATTTGACCATTTTTTTCACCTATCCATTTCTTATTGATGACTTTATTATATGCGGTAACGCTTTCTTAAACTAGCAAAATCTGCCCAGATCCACGCTCTTTTTTTGTGCACATTGACTAAAAAACTCATAAAGTCAAAAGATAGCAAAACATCAAGTCATCCATCTTCTTTACATCCAAACCGCTTTCTGCTGCAAAACGATTCAATTTATACTGCAATGAATTGCGATGTAGGTATAACTTCTTTGCCGCAAGTGACGTATTGCCCTGCGTATGGTATAGAGCTTGAATGATCTTTTTTAATTGTGGATCTTTTAAAAAAAGCCTTTGATAACTTTTGAGAAGATAACTTTGCTTGCGACTTTGATGCGTAAAATATTCTAACGCACCTTTAGTAGCTGTCATGACTGTCGTATTTTTGTCAGTGCTTCTTTCAAACATCGCTTGTTCTTCAGTAAACAACTGTGCTAGATCAAGCTCAGTTGGCCAAGGGTCTCCGATAAAAAACTTAGTCTTCGTGTTCAATTCAGCATCTAAGCTCTGGGCGATCCCTAAAAAATCAACACTTTCATAGGAAGTGGGACCGACTCGCTCAACTAAGACAAATTCGTCATTTTTCAGCTGAAAACATGCTAAGATCTCAGTCATAAACATTTCTCTTAAAGCTTTTTTCCACGTTGTCAAAGAAAATTCCGAATTTTTTAATTCGACCTTTCCCAAAATGAAGCGAACTTTTCCCTCAATAGATGGTTTTTCACCCTTACCACATAAAAAAGCTTGCCAACGATCGTAGTGTTTGACAGGCTCGCCCAATAAAACTCGTAATAATTCCAGTTCTCTGTCTGTTAGATCTACGTTGGTCAAATTCAAATATCCTTTTTCACATATAAAACTCACACTTTCTGGTGTAAGTTCTGGACGCTCACTTACCTCTGCTGTGGAGTATAGTTGTAAAATGTCATCTAACTTTGTCACCTTTTCTCACCTCATATTTTAAATATATCAATTTTTTATCTTAAACAAAACTAATAGCTACCAGTAGATTTTCATCTGTACTATAATGTAGTTAAAATCACACTAAAAGGAAGGTTACAAATGCGTGATGTCGATAAACATCTAAAGCGCGAATATGAAGACTGGGAAAAAGTTCAAGCTAAAGAATTAAATAAACTAAATGCTGCAATGCGTCACCTCTCTCTCAATGTAGGGGCATATCTTTTGATATCGATCATCGAGTGGATCTTAGCTTCGATGAGCCATTCGCAAACTCTACGCGCTGATGCTTTCAACAATTTATCCGGGATCATTTCGACCTCGTTACTAATGATCGGGATCCATATTGCCCGAGATATTGATGACGACGATATCGCTGGTGTCGTTCCCTTACCTAAACTTTCTTTACACAAGACTGGTAACGATCAGCGTATCCAATTCACACGGTTTCGCTATGAAACGATCTTTACTTTAGTGACCGGGATCGTTATGATCGCGATCTCTTTGAGCGTTATCATCCAAGGGATCACGGGCCTATTTTCGCCCGACAAACGCGTCGTTCCTCAACCGATCGCATTAATTGGGGCTGGTATCGCCAGTGTGATCATGTTATTAGTCTGGTATAACAATAAAAAATGGGGCCATAAATTGCAAAATGCTTCATTGATCGCTTCAGCGCAAGATAGTTTGAGCGATGCTTTGACCAGTTTAGGTACCTTGATCTCGATCGCTGGCGCACTGTTATTTCAGATCAGTTGGCTCGATGGGGCGACGAGTATCTTAGTGGGATGTTTTATCCTTTATTCTGGAGCCCGGATCTTTATGGAAAGTAGCTTGAATCTAGCTGACTATTTCGATCCTAAAGCGGAAAATGCTTTTCGAGAAGCGATCAACAACATCAAAGGTGTCACTGAAGTCGATGAACTAAAAGCGCATTATAATGGAAATTTAGTCACTGTTGATGTTGTGATCATCGTCAATGCAAATATGAATGTTCTAGAAAGTTATCATTTAGCCGAATATATCGAAGACATGATGCGCCGTAAATTCGGGGTGATCGATACCGATGTGTCATTTATCCCCGACACCAATACGATCAACGCTAAAACGACTAAAAATCTTTCTCCTAGAAAACGCCGTCCTCGTTGAACTTTAAACTAATCAAGAAAGGTGATCTTTATTATGGAAACAGAAACTGCAATTTTTGCTGGTGGGTGCTTTTGGTGTATGGTCAAGCCTTTTGACACTTATCCTGGTATCAAAAAAGTTATTTCAGGTTACACTGGTGGGCACACCGTTGATCCGACCTATGAAGAAGTCAAGACCCAAACAACTGGACATACTGAAGCTGTCCTGATCGAATTTGATCCGACGATCGTTTCATATGAACAATTAGTTGAGATCTACTGGAACCAAACTGACCCAACTGATGCGATGGGACAATTTCAAGATCGCGGTGACAGTTATCGACCCGTGATCTTTGTAAAAGATGACAAACAACGCAGGATCGCAGAAAGATCACGTCAAGCTTTAGCTACTAGTGGTCGCTTTGATAAACCGATCGTGACCAAGATCGAAGATGCCAAAACTTTTTATCCTGCAGAAGACTATCACCAAGATTTCTACAAAAAAGACCCCTCCCGCTTTGCCCTAGAAGAAGCAGGAGGCCGGCAAGCATTTATCGAAAAATATTGGAAATAGATAGATCCGAGTTTGCCTATTTGGCAGACTCGGATCTTTTCATTAAATATTTTTTATCTTTTTCACTAAAAAATCACTTACGAAATACTTGATCACTTTGCTATCATGATCACTGTTTTCACTTTATATAAAGAAAGGATCGATCAATTGGAAACAACGATCAAACAAGCACGTGTACAAGTAGATCGCCCTATGCTAGCTATGCTCGGCGTTTTGATCGGGGCTTTTGTGGGAATGTTTTCAGAGACTTCTTTGAACATCGCTTTACCCCAACTCATTTATGTCTTAAATATTTCAACAGCTAGTGCTCAATGGCTCGTCACAGGATATATGTTAGTGATCGGGATCATTTTGCCCTTTTCAAGCCTATTGACTAAATGGTTTTCTACCCGTCAATTAGTGATCTTTGGGTTGAGTGATTTTCTTTTAGACGCTATTATTTCAGCACTTGCCCCTCTTTTATTGGTCGGCCGTATGATCCAAGGGATCGCAACTGGTATCATCTTGCCTTTGATGTTTACCCTTGCTATGCAGATCTTTTCCCCTAACAAGCTAGGAGCATAATGTTACCTGGTGGGATCGTAAATGCTGTCGTTTCAGCGATATCTGGCCGACTTTACGATAAAAACGGCGCTAAAGCTCTCGTGCAGATCGGCTTTATATTAGCCTTGATCGGTGCTGTAATGTTAACTTTCACCAGCACGACCAGTTCGATCGGTCATGTTATCTTGGCACACGTCATTTTGATGATCGGTTGTCCTTTGGCTATGTCGCCGGCTCAACCCCATGCCTTAAACGTTTTAAACAATGTCCAAGCAGCTGATGGAAGTACGATCATGAATACTTTACAGCAGATCGTGGGGGCAGTTGCAACTGCTTTAACCACCTTACTTTTAACTTTTGGTGAAAGTATCGATCCAAGTGCTAAGTCCACTACAGTCTTTACGACTGGGTTCCATTATGGGATCTACTTCACTATTGCATTAATTATTTTAGGTTTGATCATTTCGCTTGGCTTGCGTAAAAAAGAAAAACAATCACTAAAGAGGCTGTGACATAAGTAAAGACATCTTCAATTCCAAACGTTGGAATTGAAGATGTCTTTACTTATCCTAAAAATACTAGTTTTTGTAACAACAAACAACGAATAGTAATTCTTTAGCAATAGTTTTTATTAATATATATAATACAAAAACTACTTATGTTACAGCCTCTTAGTTTTATCTTAAAATATCGATCAAATTTTTATTAGCGGCTTGGCGTGCTGGTAAGAGTCCAAAAATGATCCCAACTGCTGTCGAGACTCCAAACGCCAGTAAGAACGAATTGAAGGTCACCACCGCTGTGATGTTGCCTGGCATAAATTTTGCGATCGCATGCGCAAAGAGCCAGCCAAAACCAAAGCCGATCAAGCCGCCACTGACGGTCAACATGATCGCTTCAAGAAGAAATTGCAACAAGATATTGCCTGGTGTTGCTCCGATCGCTAACCTGATCCCGATCTCTTGCGTACGTTCAGAAACTGAAATATACATCATATTCATGACCCCGATCCCAGCGATAAATAAAGATATCCCAGCGATCGCACTAATGAAAAGGGTCAACGTATCCATCACCTTTGAAAGTTGTTCTAACATACTTCCTAGATCAAAGAAACTATACTCACCTTGATCTTTAGCGGTCGCATTCTTTTTCAAATAATCAACGACTTTATTAGTTACTTTAGACGCATTTTCCCCCTTAGCGATCGTCAATTTCAAACTATTTCCCTGCGTCTTACTCGTTCCATTAGCAAAGTAGACATCTTTAGGAACGATCACATCACCTGAAGTTGGATCAGTTGCCTCGGCTAGTTGATTTTGGCGATAGATCCCAGCAACGATATAATTGGTGTTATTGATGAAGACAGGTGTGCCGATCGCACTTTCAATATCTCTATATTCACGTTTAGCTAACGCCTTAGTGATCAACACTTGGGGTCTAGCTTGTAAAAAGGTCTGTTGCGTAAAATTCTTGCCTTCTATGATCAAGGAATTATCGATCGGTTTAGTCGTTACGCCCAAGGTGACCGTCGTATCAGTGGCATTGCCAAATTGAGCATAGCTTTGGATACCGGCTGTTTTAGTATCGATCTGAGCTTTTTGGACTTTGCCCGAGAAGTTTTGTTCGATCGCTAAAATATCATTTTGCTTAAACCCGATTGCTTTTGGATCAGTCGACATAAACTCGATCGTTGTTGTCTGTTCACCACTACCAGTCGTCTTAAAACTATCGATCATCTGCTTTTTGACCCCATTTCCTAAGGCGATGATCGTGATCACAGCTGCGATCCCAATAATGATCCCGATCATCGTCAAGAAACTACGCTTGGGGTTGACTTTTAACGACTGCCACGCTGTTTTTAGTAATTCAATAAACTTCATTAGCATCCCCCTTTGGCTTATGATCTACATCTTCTGTCAAACGTCCGTCTAAAATATGCACCAAGCGATCAGCCTGAGCCCCCACATTAGGATCATGGGTCACAATAATGATCGTTGTATCGTTATCGTGGTTTAGTTGTTTGAATAAAGCCATGATCTCTTTAGAGGTTTCACTATCCAAAGCACCAGTCGGCTCATCTGCGATCAAAAATTTGGGATTTGTCACGATCGCTCGGGCAATAGACACTCGCTGTTGTTGGCCCCCCGAAAGATTTTTAGGTAATTGATCCTCATAGTCTGCTAAACCTACCGCTTTTAAAACTTCACGGACACGCTCTTTGATATATGCTCGTTTTTGTCCAGCGTACAACAAAGGTAGTCCAACATTTTCTGCGATCGAAATATTTTGGATCAACTTGAAATTTTGAAAGACAAAACCCACATTTTGATTTCGCAAACTGGAAAATTGAGCCCGTGTGTACTCATGGATCGGATGTTCATAGTAAAAATAAGTACCTTCAAACTGATCATCCAAAAATCCTATAATATTGATCAAAGTCGATTTTCCTGAACCTGATTGGCCCATGATCGCCAAAAATTCACCTTGAGCGATCGTTAAGTTGATATCGTGGAGCACATGATAGCTATTTGTGCCTTGAACATATGACTTATTGATATTTTTTAGCTCAATCATTGGTCTCAACTGTTTTTCCATCTTTTAACCCCTTATCTGGATCGACGATGACCCGCTGACCTTTATTCAATCCACTCTTAACGATAAAACTTCCATTAGATGTCGTTCCTGTAACTGCGATCCGCTTAGCTTTTCCATCTTCTACTACATAGACATGACCATTTTTGACACTGGTCTGCGGAATTTGCACTCCTGACTGGGTGATCATTACATTGAGCGTTTGACCTGCCATAAATTTCGTACTATCTAATGGAGCAGTCAACTCATATTTAGAATCATTGGCTTTACTATTTTGCGCAGGTGTATTGGCTAAGTAGCCTAATTGAGTCATTTGTTCATGCTTAGTTGCTAGAGCCGTTACTTTGAGGTCTTGACCGACTTTGACTTTAGGATAATCATATTCTGAGAGTTGGGTACTCAGCTGAAGATCATCCGAAGATAACATCACACTTGGTTGCCCAGTCTTATCATATTCAACTGTTACCGTCCCAGCAAACGGTGCAGTAACAGTGCCATTAACGCGACCATTGAGTGTATTTAATTTATTTTGCGCATCGGTCACTTCTCCGCGAGCATCTTCAAGTTGGTTACGCGCAGTCGTCACTTGTGTTTGCATTTCAGTATAACCTTCATCATCGCGACTCAATTGAGCTAACTGTCTTTGCGCTTGTTCGACTGCTTGTTGTTGCTGGTTGACTTGACGATTTGCTTTAGCCAAGGCTTGGCGTGCCTCCGTTGCTTGTTCTTCATAGGATTCGCTAAAAGTCGTCATCACCGCTTGGCCTTGCTCCACATGGTCGCCGTTTTGAACAGTCACACTTTGCGCTTTACCTGAAGTTGGCGCTAAAACTTGACTTCTAACAGCTTCAACTTTCCCCGAATAAGTCAATGGAGCGGCTTGACTGACCTTGACCGTTGTATATTTCTTATTTTCAGTGGTAGGTGTACTTTTTTTCAATGTGCCATAAACCAAGTTCCCCACCATCACTAAGACAACTGATCCCAATAGGATCTGCCACCATTTGAATCTTTTTTGTTTCATAAAAACTCTCCTTAACTATTTTTTACAAGTATACCCATTAACCAAAAATCTTACAACTAGTTTCACTGTAAATAATTTTAAACTTGCTAAAACGCTTTTTAGCCTAATTGGTCATTTTTGTCACATATCTGCAATAGATCCATGTTATAATAACCTGACTGCTTCTAAACTTTAGTAATTACTGAATTTAGAAGCTTTTTGCACGTTTCATACAGAAAGGATGATTTGCTTGGATAATGCAAAAAAAGTTGAACAAGCTCATGTTGATCAAGTTGAAAAAGAGATCACGCGCCAACTCATGCTAAATGAACACGAGTATCAAAAAGCTCAACTTGAAACTTCACTGGTCGAAAAAAATTATGGACAAAATGCCAAGATAAATACTTTTGAAATCGATGATCAAATGGAGACCAATGCCGAAGTTCAACAACAAAAGCAATTGGTCGCTAAAAACTTAGAAAATGAAAAGATCTTAGCCAAACAAGTCAAGACCCTAAAGCAACTCAAGAACTCGCCTTACTTTGGGCGGATCGATATCCTCGATCCAGGTGAAACAACACCTGAAACACTTTATATTGGGACTGCATCCCTTGTAGATGAACACCAAAACTTTTTGATCTATGACTGGCGGGCTCCGATCTCCTCAATTTATTACAATGGTACTTTGGGAAAAGTTACGTACGAAACACCAATGGGCGAATTGGAGACGAATTTGCAAAAGAAGCGCCAATTTACGATCGTTGAAGGTCAGATCAAAAATATGTTTGACACTAACGAAACTGTTGGCGATGAAATGCTACAACAAGTCTTGGGTGAACATAACGATGAGTATATGAAAAATATCGTGGCGACGATCCAAAAAGAGCAAAACGATATCATTCGTGATACCAAACATGAATTACTACTAGTTCAAGGTGTGGCTGGATCTGGTAAAACATCTGCCATTTTACAACGGATCGCCTTTTTGCTCTATCATAGTCGTGATAAACTCTCAGCTGATCAGATCGTCTTATTTTCGCCTAACTTGCTCTTTAGTCACTATATCTCTGAAGTTTTGCCAAGTTTAGGCGAGCGCAATATGCGCCAAGTAACGCTAGCTGAATTTTTAGCACAACGTTTCCAAGGCTTAAAAGTTGAGACACTCTTTGATCGTTATGAAAAACAGCGTACCCTTACATCTGACCAAAGAAAGATCCGTGCTAAAAAAGAAGAGGCTAGTTTCATGGATATGATCCAAAACTATCTTTACCACTTAGATCCAGCCGAGCTATGCTTTAGTGATATCACTTTAGATGGCGGACAAGTGTTCTTTTCAAAAGCAGAGATCACTGAGATCTACCAAGGGCTCCCCTTGAAAATGAAACCAGCACAACGCTTCTACGAGACCAAAAATATCTTGATCAAGCGTCTCAACCGGCGGATAAAACAAGAAGCAAAAGCCAGCTGGGTCTTAGAAAAAATTGATAATTTAGATGACCGTCAATACTACGACTTATTGGGCACTAAGACACGTGGCCGTTTTCAAGCCGTTGATGATGAGATCGATCATTTAGCGCGCAAGATAGTTGAACAGAAATTTGCGATCATCTATGATGCGCTCTATAATGACTATTTCTTAGACATTTATGCACAGTATCAGCACTTTTTAGCCCAAACGCTTCCTGAAAGTGTCACTGAATTCAGTGAACGCCTAGAATTTCATAAGATCGCGCTAGAAGACTGCGCACCACTACTTTACTTACGTGATCTTTTGACGGGTAGTGGGCAAAATCAAGGGATCGCTCATCTTTTTGTCGATGAGATGCAAGACTACACTTTACCACAATTGATCTGTCTTAAGCACTGCTTTCCTCAGGCCAAATTGACTCTATTAGGCGATAGTGAACAAGCACTCTTTAATCCGCTCCAAACACCACAAGCTTTATTAGATCTACTTGAAAAAAATCTCAAACCGCGCTCTAGTCACGTTGTTTCGCTAAATACAAGTTATCGTTCGACCGCACAGATCACCGACTTTATGAAGGCTTTATTACCTGATGGAGCTACGATCAACTCATTTACTCGTGATGGTAAATTACCTCAGATCATCGCTTCACCCGATCAAGCTAACAGGTTTATAGCCTTGAACAAGGCTTTACATCAACAGCTCGCGACAAATGATACTGTAGCTTTGATCACCAAAGATCTTGCACAAGCCAAAATGCTTTATCAACAGCTTCATCGTGAATTTTCGCCAACTTTGATCGGTGATCGAGATCGGGCTTTACCAAAAGGCGTTGTTATCTTGCCGATCTATCTCGCTAAAGGCCTTGAATTTGATGCCGTCATCGCTTACGACATCTCAAAAGAAAGTTACCCCCTATCTGATCTTGGGATCTTGTATACGATCTGTTCACGTGCAATGCATGAACTGACCTTGATAACGATCGGTGAACCTTCACCGCTCTTACGGCAACTTTCGCCTAAGCTATACACACTTAAAACTGAATTAGTGCTCAAATAGCAAAATTTTTTTAATTTTATTCCTTTTTTGCTTGCACAAAATTACTCAATCATATATACTAATCTATGTATTGAGTAATGCCATTTTAGCTCAGCAGGTAGAGCACCACCATGGTAAGGTGGGGGTCACCGGTTCAAGTCCGGTAAGTGGCTGACGTTAAAGACCCGTAAATTAGATTTACGGGTCTTTTTTTAATAATTTTCCTTATTTGACTTCATTGCTGGTGCTTGTTTGTTGCTAACATCTGTTATATTCAAGTTATCAAACATATTGGAGTGATCACGATGGAAAATGATTTAGAATTGACCAACTTATTATTTCAACTAAAGACTTTCGCCGACAGCTTAGCCTTGCAACTATTAGTTAAAAAATACCAGCCAATGATCTTAAGCTTGATCGGTCATTTTCACTTACAATTTTTAGATACCGATGACCTACTACAAGAGGCTCGGATCATTTGTTATCAAACAGCTTGTTCCTTTGACCCAACTAAAGCCAACATTACTTTTGGTGCTTACTTCAAGCTCAGCCTCTGCAACCATTTTCGTTCGCTCTTGCGACGTGAAAATGCCCAAAAACGTCTGCTAGAAAAACAAGTCATTTCACTTGAAGGGCTACTTTATGAAAAAGGTGACATTTTGCCGATAACGCTTGGTGATCTTGAATTAAGAATCGAACTTGAATTACTTTTGCAAAAGCTACCGACCTTACTCACACCTTTGGAATACCAAGTTTTTTGTGCTTATCTTCATTATCAAAAAGCTTCTCTTGTCGCCCAAAAACTCGAGTTAAGTCAAGCTCAGATCAATAATGCCATGCAACGCTATCACCATAAACTAGCTCGCTGGTATCAAAAAAATGGTTAACGTCCTATTTTAGATAGAACATTAACCACCTACATTATTTAATTTTAATAACAAATAATATATCCTGGGAAGAAATTCATCCCGTGGTGTTTACCATTATGATCTTTTTTAGGCACTTTTGGTTTATGGCAATGTTTCGGATAATTCAATGGTGGACAATAACGATTGATCAAGGTCACTTGATTTTCACCTGTGTTTACTTGGTGGGTAAGATATCCTTTGATCTGTGTGACTTCTACAACTTGATATTTGATAGCTTTACCATTTTGTTTTGCTGGTAAGTCTTTCCATGTGTATTGCCAGTTATTCTTAGCACTAAGTTCGATCTTACCACCGTAGACCTGCCCGTTAGCATAGAGTTGCACTTGGACGGATCTAGGGCGAATGCAAGCATAGTTGTTGCTATCTTGCCAGATTTTTTTGACTTCAAATTTAGTTGTCGCTGGTTGATAGCTATTGATCAGATCATAGCCATTGACCTTAGTTTGATAGTCTTTAACTGGCTCTTCGGTGATAGCGTAATTGATCTTCTTACCTAAATAATATTCAGGAACATTTTTAAAGCTATATTGCCAGTTATCTTTAGCTGTTACTACCTTACTTTGAACTTTGTGACCGTTAGCGATCAAATTGACTACGATCTTTTCGGGACGTTTGCCATCTTGGTTATTTTTATCTTCCCAAGTTTTTTTCCCTGAAATATCGATCACTTTGGCTTTATTGACTACGTGTTTGAGTAATGGTGCTCCCATCACAAATTCAGTCGCTTTGATCTTTAGTTGTTCATCAGTAACTTGATATCCTTCAGGCGCCTTAGTTTCAACTAAGGTGTAGTTATCACGCAATAGACCTGTGACCTGAGCAGTACCGTCAGCGCCAGTCGTCACAGTTTGAACACGTTCGCCAGTAGAATCACGGATCACATCAAAAACAGCGCCAGAAAGTGGTTCACCTAATTGATTTTCTTTATGGACTTTGAGTGTGTAGGTGTAACCCATGGCATCCCCACTGGAAGCTTGGTAGACAACATTAGCTGTATATTCGATCGGTTCTAAATTATCAGCAGTCATTTGCGCCTTGTTGTTAAAAGCTTCACCAGGTACTGGATCATGACCTACTTCAACTTGATAAACGATCAAATAGCCTTCACCATTGATATCACCTAAATCAAGATCAAAGCTTCTTTGATCGGCAGCCACATTGACTTTGTATTGCGAAGTCACATCAACTTCATTGGCCAAGAAAAAGCCGTTACTACTGTTCCCATTTTGTGTTAATTGCCAGTCACCTTTTTTGATCGAAAAGCTACCAGCCTTATATTTTAAGCCAGCTGATACCAGCATATCCTTGATCTTAACATTTTGGTAATCTTTCTTACCGCCATTGACCCGGATCGCATATTGGATCACTTTGCCTTTTCCGTCTACAAACCACGTAGACTTGGAGAAAGCTTCCCTGGAATCATCGTGACGATTTTCATAATCGATCTCGCCTAAAGGTTTGACTTGACCATCAACATCAAGTGTTAACATAAGCTTTTTGCTTTCTTTAACGACCTTAGTATCAACCCGTAAAGCCAAGGTAAGTGTCCCACTGATATCGGAATGTTTTTCCACAAAGTCAGTATAGACCATCTTGATCTGCTTGTTAGTTACATCGACCTTTGCGTGGGCTACGATATTTCCTTGTGTATCTTTGATCTCAAAATCAGTATTGCGCACTAAACGTAACTCAGTAGGCAATTGGATGAGCGAATAATCGCCTTCTTTGACTTGATTATTAGGCAAAGTAAAGCCCATTTTTAAGGTCAAGTCAGTGTACTGGTCGATTTTGGTCACTGCTTTTCCATCGGCTGTTAACGACAATTGTTGCACATCTGCAATAACTTTGGTCGGCGCCCGTGGATTTATCTCAGACACCGCTTCTTTTTGGACTACCTGTGTATTTGTTTCAGGTCGAGCAGTATTACCAGCAGATGTTGTTGTTTTCTCCACTACTTCTTGTTGCTCTTGGGTAGCTTGTTCTTTGGTGGTAACTACACTAGTCGCTTGCTCGCTTTGAATGTCATCTGCAACTGCTACTAGTGGGGTCGTAAAGAACGCGCCAATAAACGCTAGTAACACCAAGTAAACACTCATTTTTCTTCTCATTTTTATTCCCTCCAAAACACCCGGGATGTTCAATAAAATTTTAAACACCAAATATCGGTCGTGCACTACCAACAATTAAATAATACCACAACTTTTTAATTTGTACATAATTATTTTTTAATGTATATTCAACTTAAATAGATGGATTTACATAAAAGTTATTAATAATAAATACATATATCTTTATATTACATATTTGCTAGTGATATCAATATTTCGTACCTAATTCGGAGATAATAACTAAAAAGATCACTGAGAAATTAGACCGATTCTTATGTAGTTGCCTTTGGTTTTCTACTATTAACAAATGTAAAAAAGATGAGCGTAATAGCTTCTATTGAGCCATATACGATCATCTTCTATGCATTTATATATATTATACACATAAATAAACTTACCGAAATGTTCCATTTTTACCCAGTATGAGTCTTATAACATTTGAGAAATGGTAGAAAAAACCGCGTGCGATATAAATACCAAAAAGCTAAAGACGGCATGTGGACCATTTCTTTTGAACGCAAAAATGGAGGCGATTTTGTATTTTCCCTCAATGGTCTTGAAGTCATGACATACCCCGGCAACACGCCGTTCTCCTTTGCCTCTGTCGGGGCTTGCGTCACCAACAAAGGCGAGGTCAAGATAACAGAAGTTGCCTATGAGCAATGGACATATCCTGCTGATTCCGAATAAAATCACCGGCCGGATTCACATCCAATCATTTAGAATACAGGAATGAAAACATTAATATATATAATATTAGGTTTATTTGCGACAATAATTCCATTTAACACCATCGCACAGTCTAATGAAAGGACTTACCGCCAGACTTATGCCGACGGCTCCTATGCAGATATTACTGAAAAATCGGATGGCACGTCTACACGTTACAAAGACAGCTTTCCGTTTCTTGCACACCTTGCATAACATGGGTGCTGCACCAGAACC
>NZ_CAQLEL010000092.1:0-8157 GCF_948826705.1 uncultured Ligilactobacillus sp. | reverse complement strand
TAGGATTTTTTCAAAAGTTAAATTTTTATCTAAACTAATTTGGGCGATCTAACAGGGAAGAATGTCAGTAGTTAAAGGGTAAAAAAGATAAAATGAACAACTGTTTTTGGGCAATTACGATAAACATGGTATAATGAAAAGACAAGTATTGATCGAGCAGTGAGAAACTGAACATCGATTTGATATTTCTTTTCCGCTTTTATTGGAAAAGGAAATTGTCTTATTAGTTAAGGAGGCTGGATAGAATGGCTGTTAAAATTCAAAATCAATTTGGAAATATCGATATCAGCAATGAAGTGATCGCAACTGTTGTTGGTGGAGCCGCAACTGAAATTTTCGGGATCGTTGGTATGGCCAGCAAGAAACAGATTCGAGACAATTTGAATGAAATTTTAAAGCGTGACAATTACTCTAAAGGTGTTGTGATTCGTCAAGAAGATGAAGGCATCGCTGTGGATGTATATATTATTGTCGGTTATGGTACAAAGATCTCAGAAGTTTGCCGCAATGTACAAGATAAGGTTAAGTACAATTTAGATTCAATGTTAGGCATTACCGCTGAATCTGTGAATGTTATCGTTCAAGGTGTACGTGTCATCAACGATTAGTACCACGAAATAACCAAGGAGGAGTTAGTAACTTGAAAGTGGAGAATATTACTGAAACAGAATTTCGTAAAATGATTCTGGTCAGTTCGAAAAGATTGACTAATAATGCAGAATTTATCAATTCATTAAACGTGTTTCCGGTGCCCGATGGGGATACAGGGACAAATATGAGTCTTTCCTTTGCGAGCGGTGAAAAATATGTTGCCGAGTCAACTTCAAGTAATGTTGGGGAATTAGCTAACGCTTTAGCTAAGGGTCTGTTGATGGGTGCACGTGGTAACTCGGGTGTTATTTTATCTCAGGTTTTCCGAGGCTTTTCAAAAAGTGTTACACAAAAAGAAACTTTGAGTGCTGCTGATCTTGCAGCAGCACTTCAAGGTGGGGTCGAAACGGCTTATAAAGCAGTCATGAAGCCACAAGAGGGTACGATCTTAACGGTAGCACGGAAGGCGGCTGAAGCAGCCAAAAAAACGGCTACACAGACAACTGACGTCGTTGAAGTTATGAAAGCGACTTATGAAGCTGCGGATGCTGCGTTACAAACAACACCAGAACTTTTACCAGTTTTAAAAGAAGTTGGTGTTGTTGATTCTGGTGGTCAAGGGCTAACTTTTGTCTATCAAGGATTTTATGATGCTTTAGCTGGCAATGAACGCCAAGAAGATGAGGTCCATACGCCAAGTCCGATCGAAATGGATGAAATGGTCAATGCAGAACATCATAAGAGCGCACAAAGCCAATTGCATACTGAAGATATCGAATTTGGTTACTGTACTGAGATCATGGTCCGTTTGGGGGCAGGACGCTTAGTTGACAAGGAATTTGACTACGATGAATTCCGGGAACATCTGTCGCAGATCGGGGATTCATTACTCGTTATTGCAGACGATGAAGTTGTTAAAGTTCACGTCCATACAGAGCATCCAGGTAAAGTGTTATCCTATGGTCAGGAATTTGGTTCTTTGATCAAAGTCAAAGTCGATAATATGCGTTTACAACATGAAACGATCTTGGAAAAAGATGATGAAATGCCAGCATCTAATATTCCTGCTACTCCAGAAGTTCAAAAGGAATATGGTGTGATCGCGATCGCTTCAGGCGAAGGGATCGCTAATATCTTCAAAAACTTGGGCGTAACGCACATTATTAATGGTGGCCAAACGATGAATCCAAGTACTAAAGACATCGTTGAGGCGATCGAGCAAACTAATGCTAAGAAAGTGATCATCTTACCAAATAATAAGAATATCTTTTTAGCAGCTCAACAAGCAGCTGAAGTAGCGGATGCTCAAGTTGCTGTAGTTTTGAGTAAGACGATCGCCCAAGGTATGAGCGCGATGCTTGGTTTTAATGATGCGGCTTCGATCGAAGAAAATACTGAAGCGATGACTGAAGAGATGGATGCAGTTCTTTCAGGGCAAGTTACAGTCGCGGTACGTGATACAACGATCGAAGGGCGTCCGATCAAGAAAGATGATTATATGGGGATCGTTGATGGTAAGATCGTGGTCACCCAACCAACTTGTGAACAAGCTGCGATCGAGATGGCTAAGGTGATGTTAGATGAAGATAGTGAGATCGTAACGATCATCTATGGTCAAGATGGTTCAAAAGAACAAGCAAACGAAATTGCAGCTCAACTTGAAGAATTAGATCCTGAGATCGAAATTGAGATCCATGAAGGTGACCAACCAGTTTATCCATACTTGATCTCAGTCGAATAATGCACGATAAATTCTAACTTCTAGCGAGCATAGAAGTTAGAATTTATTTGTTTGAGGGGGATTATTTATGGCACGAGCATTGACGGACTCACCTGCAGTGTTAAAAGGCGTGGGTCCTAAAAAATTACAGGCATTGAACAAATTAGGGATAAATACGATCGAGGATCTATTGACATATTACCCATTTCGCTATGAGGATCTGACTGTCAAGCAACTAAGTGATGTGGCTGATGGTGAAAAAGTCGTTTTAAAGGGTATCATTGCTGCACCACCAGTCGTTTCTCATTTTGGCCGAGCTAAAACGCGGTTGAATTTTGGCTTATTGGTCGAAAATGATCTAGTCAAAGTGACTTTTTTTAATCAAGGTTATTTAGCTAAACAATTGAGTACTGGTCAAGAGGTCGCGGTCTATGGCAAGTACGATCAACGACGTCAGAGCCTAACTGGGATGAAGGTGATGTATCAGGCTAAAGATGAAGATCTAGCTGGTGTTTATCGGGCTTCAAAGGAGATCACAGCTAAAACGATCAAAGATCTCGTTTCACTAGCCTATGCTGATTACCATGATTTGATATTTGATATCGTTCCCGATAGTTTGCTCCAAAAATTTCGGTTAGAAACACGCGTCCAAATGATCCATGATATGCATTTTCCAGAGACTTTGGCTCAAGGAAAAGCAGCTCGGCGCTCGGCGATCTTTGAAGAATTTTTCAAATTCCAATTACGGATCCAACTGCTTAAGCAAAAACACAGCAAAGAAAATGGGATCGTTATCAAATACGATAACGATAAATTACGCCGATTTATCAAACAGTTGCCTTTTGAACTGACAGCTGCCCAAAAACGAGTCGTTAACGAGATCTGTCGGGATCTACATCAGCCAGAACATATGAATCGCCTCTTACAAGGGGATGTTGGTTCAGGAAAAACGGTCGTTGCAGCTTTAGCTATGTATGCTACTATCACGGCGGGGTATCAAACGGTCTTGATGGTACCGACTGAGATCTTAGCGCAACAGCATGCCCAAAAGTTAGCCAAGTTATTTGAAGACGTACCAGAGGTCAATGTAGCTTTGTTGACCAGTAGTGTAACGCGCAATCAAAAAGCCAAGCAGACTTTGTTGGATAATTTAGCCAGCGGGGAGATAAATTTGTTGGTTGGAACACATGCGGTGATCCAAGATAATGTCAACTTTAAAAAGTTAGGTTTAGTCGTTACTGATGAACAGCATCGCTTTGGTGTCGGTCAGCGCCAAGCTTTACGCCAAAAGGGAGATTTTCCCGACTCCTTAGCGATGACAGCAACTCCGATCCCACGAACACTAGCGATCACTACTTACGGTGAGATGGATGTTTCGATAATTGATGAGCTACCTAAGGGACGGCAAACCATTAAAACAAATTGGTTACGCAAAAAGCAATTCACACAAGCGCTTGACTTTATGGAACAACAGTTGCAAAATGGTTCACAAGCTTATGTGATCTCACCATTGATCGCTGAGTCAGAAATGCTGGATCTTCAAAATGCTACGGAGATCTATGAAAAATTAAGGGCTCACTATGCAGGGCGTTATGAAGTGGGACTATTACATGGTCAGCTGACGTCTGAACAAAAAGATGAAGTAATGGATCATTTTAAAGCGGGTGAGTTAGATGTTTTAGTTTCGACCACAGTGATCGAAGTTGGGGTCGACGTCCCCAATGCAGCGGTCATGGTGATCTTAGATGCTGATCGTTTTGGCTTAGCGCAATTACATCAATTGCGTGGTCGTGTCGGACGAGGCAATAAACAATCTTATTGTTTACTGGTAGCTGATCCTAAGAGTGAGTATGGGATCGAAAGAATGAAAACAATGGTCGAAACGACAGATGGTTTTGTGATCGCACAAAAGGATCTAGAATTACGGGGACCAGGGGACGTTTTGGGTAAGAAACAGTCTGGTCTGCCAGATTTTAAGATCGGTGATCCAGTGAGTGATTTCAATATTTTACAAGTGGCACAATTAGAAGTAGCTAAACTTTTGGCCGACGAAAAATTCCGTTATCGTCAGGAAAATACAGGCTTGATGCGCTATTTGAATCAAGAGCTTACTTATTTTACTAGTTTTGACTAAAGAGAGGATGTATGAAATGAAAATTGCGATCGATGCAATGGGGGGCGACAATGCACCCGAAAGTATTGTTAAGGGTGCGCTTAAAGCACGCGACGAATTTAGCGACCTAGAACTTATTTTGTATGGTGATAAGACCGCGATCGAGAAGTATATAACTGATCCAACTCGGATCACGATCGTTAACACGACCGAAGTGATCGGGATGAATGATGAACCGGTCCGAGCGATCCGGCGTAAGAAAGATTCGTCTTTGGTCGTAGCAGCTAATGCAGTCAAGGCTAAAGAAGCCGATGCGCTGTTTTCTTGTGGTAACACAGGAGCTCTTTTGACAGCAGGACTTTTACTAGTCGGTCGGATCAAGGGGATCACGCGTCCGGGCTTGCTATCGACATTGCCTGTTGTTTCAGGGCAGGATGGAGCATTTAATTTACTTGATAGTGGGGCTAATGCAGATAGTAAGCCAGAGCATCTTTATCAGTATGCTCTTTTAGGTACGTATTATGCTAGCAACGTTCGGGGGATCAAAGATCCACGGATCGGACTATTGAACAATGGGACTGAATCGCATAAGGGAAGTAAAGTGACGCAAGAAGCTTACCAACTTTTAGCAGCCGATGAAAAACTGAATTTTATCGGAAATGTTGAGTCTAAAGATCTGATGAAAGGTGTCTGTGATGTAGTCGTTGCAGATGGTTTCACAGGTAATGCGGTTTTAAAAGCGATCGAAGGGACTGCACTAGCTGTGATGAGTTTGTTGAAAGACACGATCGCTAATGCTGGTGCTAAGGGCAAATTAGGTGCGCTGTTACTAAAAGATGATCTAAAGAGCATCAAAGGTCGAATGGACCAAGCGCAATATGGTGGTGCAGTCTTACTTGGGGTCAAAGCACCGGTCGTTAAAGCTCACGGGTCAAGTGATGAGCTGACCGTGTATTACACATTAAAGCAGATCAGAACCATGATCCATGAAGAAATGGTGCCTAATTTTACAAAATACTGGCAAGCCCAACAAGCTAAAGAATCTTTAGATAGCAAAGACGTTGAGTAATATGATATACTTGTTTGCGAAAAACTAGGATAGGTGAGGTTGATATCCATGACAGAAAACGAAATTTTTACAAAAATCACAACAATTATTGAGGACCATTTTGATGTTTCAGCTGATAAGGTGAAAGAACAAACAAACTTTAAAACTGATCTTGATGCCGATTCGATCGATCTGGTAGAATTTGTTTTGGAATTAGAAGATGCTTTTGGTGCTGAAATTTCTGACGAAGATGCTGAACGAATCGTGACAGTTAAAGATGCTGTAGATTACATTGCTTCACATCAAGGATAGAATTATCTTAGACCAGCTATAACAAAGCTGGTCTTTTTTGCTATAAGCCCGATAAATATTGTTATATCGCTTTTTTGGCGGTTTAAAAGGCTTTTTAGGGTCTCTCTTTAAGATAAAGTGCTTAAAATTTGATAAAAAATGATTTAAAAGAGACCCTGGGGAGACCCTCAAACTTGGGCTAGGTGGTTTAAAATAGTGTATGATCTCAAGCGTTGGAAGTTCCAGCGCTTTTTTATTTTCTAATGTATGCTATAATGATGTTAGGGTTTCTCAATCGATTATTTACCAATGTTTATAAAACAGTTCTTTGACGTCTTGCAATCGTGCAAGGCGTTTTTATTTGCACCGTTGGGATGTGATTGCCCACAATTGGATAACGTGCATCCCTGAGACGTGATATAATACGTTTAACATGAGTTCCAAAGGTGGAACTTGCTAAGAAGTCTCTTGCGATCGTGCAGGGGGCTTTTTGCTTATTTTGGAAAGCGTTCGGCTAATTTCTCATTAGCAAATGTGATCAATGCTTCTAAGTCTTCCTTGGTGGCTACTCTGCAGTAACTGCGTGCCATGGATCTTTTAGCAAGATAGTATTTGCGTGCTTTGTTCTTTTCGTTCCAGCGGTTGGAAGCGTCAAGCTGTGCTTTGCTGGTCTTCTTTTTCTCTGTCATTGGTGTAACTCCTTACTTGCATTCGTATATTAAATATAATATACTTGTGTATGAAAAAAGGCACTAAGCAGCTGCAACTACTTAGCGCCAAGCGTGGTTTAAGGCTTAAAGTTTCCTAGCTAGTCGCGATCGTTAAAATCGTGATTAGCTTTTTTTATTATCCAATAGGCACGCGCTACGTTTATTACCAGTCTTGCTAAACTGAGTATTAAAGGCGGTGCTACTGAGATAATAGCAACGATTAACACCGTGGAACCTCCAGCCTATCCGAATTATCATAACTTTAGCCTCCCTCCGCGCGGTTTAGTAATTGAGAAGTGGCCAAGCCTTAATAATTCCCACTAAGCCACTTGTTAGGTTTGCAAGTCCTAACTCGTGACTATGTCAATATTATGTATTACATTTCATATAAAAACAAGAATTTTATTCTTACATTTTCTTGCATTATTGTCAGTTGAATAGATCGCAAAAAAGGGATGTACCAGCAACTAAGCTAGTGCATCCCTTTTTTGGGTTATACAAAAACATAGCTCTAAAACTAACTGTTCAACTGGTGACTTATCTTTCATCGTCTAACTGCTTAAGTCTTTTATCGATCATCAAGCTAAGGCGTTGCAGGTCGTGCCTGCTGGATAGGTGCTTGATGTAAAACCTAGAATACCAATGACGGCGTTTTAAATAAACGTTGATCGCTGTAACGATCGCAAGAATGATAATAAATTTTAACAAGTGGGATCCCTCCTAATCTTTGTAGGCTGTGAGCTGTGTGCCTGCTGTGATATCCATAGTCTGAGCGAATAGGGCACAGGCTTTATTTTTGATAATTCCGTAGCTAGTTGTACCATTCGACGAACTCTAAAACTTGCTTGGCGTTGGCTCTGTTTACGTTCATATCTTCCACACTATTGGCGCTTGCTGTTCCTTTGGGAGCTAATGATAAGCGTACGCTTGAAATAACTGGGATGTTTGCTAATCGCTGATACTTGCTATATTCAGTATCAAACCAGTTAGCAACGTTCTTACGTGTCTGGATGTAGTCTACTTCTCTGGTGTCTGGTGGCTCAAGTCTCATCATGTCCAACGCTCCTAACTGTATCAAGCTGTTACAAGCTCTATAATTTGGGGTATTACTCTATCACGCTATAAAAAGCGTTCTAAGACGTTTAATACTATTCTAGTACAATTCTACTGATTATATCAAATGGAGCTTATAACATGCTTAAAATAGCTTTTACTGTGGTTATAAGTTAAGGTCGTTTAGAACGACCCAAAGCAATTTAAAAAACAGGTCGTTCAGAACGACTTGTTAAAAACAAGTGATTTTAAACCACCTGTTTTGTGGTCAATCTGGTTGACTCACTTTTAAGCTGGTGTCCTAGTCGTTTGAAACGACCACGGATAATTTGCCGTTTCGCTATCATTTTGAACGACTGCGGACTAAAACGGGGGCTATTGCAGATCATGCAACTGCCACAATGTGGATCTATTTATTTACTCGTGAGACGCTTACACAAGCCACTCTGTGAGTTTTTAAATGCTGTCTAGTGTAATTATACTCGGGCGGTATTTGATGTCTGTAAACTGTGTCTGTGTGCTTATTTTTGACGCTTGAAATCGATCGTGTGGGATGTTATACGAAAAAGGGACGCCTTGAGCATCCCTATAGTTGGTTATTCTTGCAATTCTTGCTCACGCTCAGCAAGTA
>NZ_CAQLEL010000091.1:0-14652 GCF_948826705.1 uncultured Ligilactobacillus sp. | reverse complement strand
TCAGCAACGTTCTTACCACGGATAAGATCGATCACAAGACGTGCTTTACGTGCAGGGATTCGAACTGTCTTGGCAGTTGCTTTTGCTGATGTTACTTGTTCAGCCATGATTTATCCTCCCTTATTATTTCTTGCCTGTCTTCTTATCGTCTGCGGCATGACCATGGAATGTACGTGTTGGCACGAATTCACCTAATTTATGGCCGACCATATCTTCTTGGATATAAACCGGCACATGCTTACGACCATCATATACTGCGATTGTGTAACCAATAAAGCTAGGGAAAATCGTGGAACGACGTGACCATGTCTTGATCACTGATTTCTTTTCTTGATCAGCTTGTGCTTCAACCTTTTTCATCAAGTGTTCGTCGACGAAAGGTCCTTTTTTCAAACTACGACTCAAAGTATGTCCTCCTTTCGGAACAATAATCGCATAAAATTTACGCGATTAGGAGATTATTTCTTTTTGCGACTACGTACGATAAATTTGTTTGACTTAGCTTTCTTAGAGCGAGTCTTAAGACCTGTAGTCTTCTTACCCCATGGAGACATTGGAGATGGACGACCAACAGGAGCTTTACCTTCACCACCACCGTGTGGGTGATCGTTAGGGTTCATTACAGAACCACGGCTTTGTGGACGCTTGCCCAACCAACGGGAACGACCAGCTTTACCGATGTTGATAAGTTCGTGTTGTTCGTTACCAACAGCACCGATCGTAGCACGGCATGTAACTAAGATCATACGAACTTCACCAGAAGTCAAACGAACGATTGCGTATTTGCCTTCTTTACCAAGTAATTGAGCTGATGTACCAGCAGAACGAACCAATTGGCCACCCTTACCTGGTTTTAATTCGATATTGTGGATAACTGTACCAACTGGAATATTTTCCAATGGCAATGCGTTACCAACTTTGATATCAGCATCTTTACCGGATTGAATTTTTTGGCCAACTTCAAGGCCTTTTGGTGCAAGGATGTATGATTTAACACCATCAGCATAAACAACTAATGCGATGTTAGCAGAACGGTTTGGATCATACTCGATTGCTTTAACTGTTGCAGGAACATCGTCTTTAATACGTTTGAAGTCGATCAAACGGTATTGACGTTTGTGTCCACCACCACGGTGACGAACTGTGATATGACCGTAAGAGTTACGACCAGCTGTCTTACTCTTGGATGCAAGCAAGGACTTTTCTGGGGTTGTTTTTGTGATTTCAGCGAAATCTGAACCAGTCATATTACGACGACCGTTAGAGGTTGGTTTGAATTTTTTGATCCCCACTATATTTCCCTCCTATGAATTGATTTAAAATTTTATTCTTCGTTGAATAATTGAATATCTTTTGATTCTGGTTTCAAAGTAACGATAGCTTTACGACGCTTACGTGTGTAGCCTTCGTAACGACCCATGCGTTTCTTTTTACCTTTAACGTTCATGATGTTAACTTTAGCAACTTCAACTTCAAAGATGTCTTCAACAGCATCTTTAACTTGTGTCTTGTTAGCACGTAAGTCAACTTCAAATGTGTAGCGTTTGTTGTCCATTTCATTCATAGAAGCTTCTGTGATGATAGGACGTAAGATTACATCGCGTGATTCCATTATGCAAGAACCTCCTCTACTTGAGAAAGAGCTCCTTTTGTGATGACCATCTTGTCGCTATTTACGACATCTAATACGTTCAAGCCTTTAGCTGGGATAACTGTTACGTTAGCCAAGTTGCGTGCAGCTAATGCAGCTTTTTCGTTGTCATCTTCAAGAACTACTAAAACTTTTGATTTAACATCTAAGTTGTTCAAAACTTCTGCAAATGCTTTTGTCTTTGGAGCGTCGAAGTTCAATGTTTCAACAACTACCAAACTATTGTCCAATACCTTTTGAGAAAGGACGGAGCGGATAGCCAAGCGACGCACTTTACGTGGAAGCTTGTAAGCATATGAGCGAGGTGTAGGACCGAATACGGTACCACCACCAACCCATTGTGGTGAGCGGATAGAACCTTGACGAGCACGACCTGTACCCTTTTGACGCCATGGCTTGCGACCACCACCGCGAACAGCACTTCTGTTCTTAACTGCGTGTGTACCTTGACGAAGTGATGCACGTTGCATGATCACAGCATCAAAAACAACACTTTCATTTGGTTCGATACCAAAAACTGCATCGTTCAATTGAACATCGCCGTTTTGTGTACCGTCTTGATTAAATAATGCTACTGTAGGCATGTGTATTTTTCCTCCCTTCCTCTAATTATTTAACTGTACTCTTAATTGTAACGAATGACTTGTTAGCGCCTGGTACGTTACCCTTGATCAAAAGTACGCCATTTTCTGTATCAGCTTTAACGATTTCCAAGTTTTGGATCGTAACTCGTTTGCCACCCATACGTCCTGGTAATAACTTACCTTTCATAACACGGTTGATGATAACACCCATCGAACCTGGTCGACGGTGGTAACGAGAACCGTGAGCCATTGGTCCACGACTTTGACCCCAACGTTTGATATTACCTTGGAAACCATGTCCCTTGGACGTACCTGTTACGTCTACGATGTCGCCTGCTTCGAATAAGTCTGCCTTAACTTCGTCACCGACTTTGTATTCTCCAAGCTCAACATCGCGGATTTCACGAACGAAGCGCTTAGGAGCAGTATTTGCTTTTGCTGCATGACCTTTAGCAGGTTTGTTAGCATTCACTTCACGTTGGTCATCAAAACCTAATTGAACAGCTTCGTAACCGTCGTTTTCAACAGTTTTAACTTGTAACACAACGTTAGAACCAACTTCAACAACTGTTACAGGAACTAATTCGCCGTTTTCAGTGAAGACTTGTGTCATACCTACTTTTTTGCCTAAGATTCCTTTAGTGGTCATGAGTACACCTCCAATTAATTTTTATATTTTAATGTAATTTATTATAATTTGATCTCGATATCAACACCAGATGGTAAGTCAAGTTTCATCAATGAATCAACTGTCTTTGGTGTAGGATTTACGATATCGATCAAACGCTTATGTGTGCGCATTTCAAATTGTTCACGAGAATCTTTGTATTTGTGTGGTGAACGAATAACCGTGTAAATTGTACGTTCCGTTGGCAACGGAATAGGACCGGAAATTTGAGCACCTGTTCTCTTAGCTGTTTCCACGATCTTGTCAGCGGATTGATCTAAAATGCGGTGTTCGTATGCTTTCAAACGAATACGAATTTTTTGTTTTGCCATTATGTTACCTCCCTCGTCTATTTTAAAAATAAGACTAGCTCCGTGAAAATTCCCGTCACGCCTGTGGCAAAGCTCCCGGGTGTGTCGCAACCTTTCACATCATAGCTCATTTAAAATATAAAACAACTGAATTATGCACTTGTCCCTTGCACAAGTACTTTTCTATATTATTACAAACAAAAATACAAATCAAGTATTTTTTGAAAATATTTTTGTGAAAGCGTTATTTGTTTTTTACTTTACAACTAGATCACTTTTCTTCTATTATAATAGAAAAATATACACGAGGTATCTTAACATGAAAAAAGCTCTACTCATTATCGATTACACTAACGACTTTATCGCCGATAACGGTGCGCTCTCTTGCAAAGAATCCGGCCAAGCTATCGAAGAATCTATCATTAAATTAGCTGATGCCTATCTAGCTAACAGTGACTATGTTATCTTACCGACCGATACACACCAGTTAAATGATAAGTACCATCCTGAAAGCAATTTATTCCCCCCACATAATATAGAAAAAACTTGGGGACACCAACTTTACGGTAAACTGGCAAAGTGGTACCAAAACAATCAAGATAATGAATTGGTCTGGCAATACTCCAAGGATCGGTATTCCAGCTTCCAAAATACAGGCTTGGATAACTTTTTACGCACTCACAAGATCGAGACGCTCTGTTTGACTGGGGTCTGCACTGACATTTGCGTCTTGCATACCGCCGTAGACGCTTACGACCTAAACTACGCCCTTGAGATCCCTAAAAATGCTGTGGCTAGCTTTGATCAAATCGGTCATGAATGGGCTTTACGTCATTTTGAAAGTTCTTTAGGCGCAAAAGTGTACTAAAAAATAAAACAGCATGTGATGTTAGTTTAAAACTAGCGCTCATGCTGTTATTTTTATGTTATTCAATATTTAGGAAGTTTATCTTTAGTATACAATTATAGAAGATTTTAAATTACATTTTGTATCGCCATATCCCGTTGTTCTTTTTCCATTATAGCCAATATGACCAACTAAATGACTTCCACTACTTATTTTGTCTTAAAATTTGAGAGACTTATCCCAATTTTTTAAATAACATCCACCTCTTATTTGAACTTCCAGATCAACTTACCTCATTTCTTTGATGCATTTATCTGCCTAATAATTCTCCAATCTACTAGTGATATTGTCTAAATCTTTAGGATCATTTATCACTGGAGCAAGATCTATTTTAATAGTTTCTGTGATCTTCCTCCAAATCTTTTGTTTTTCCGATATAATACGCTGTTTGCCCCTCTTTATCATTAACAGTATTTTTAAGCATTTAGTTTAAATCTTTCCTTTTACCTTGCACAAAAAACTTAAACTTCTTAAAATTAGGTTGTACCAAGAAGAGAGAAGGTCATTAATTATGTACTATAATGCAGCACTAGTGCTTGAGGGTGGCGCCATGCGTGGGCTCTACACTTCGGGCATCCTTGATGTTTTACTAAAAAAAGATATTCAATTTAAAACCGTGATCGGCGTTTCAGCTGGCTCTTTGAGTGGCGCTAATTACGTTTCCAAACAATACAAGCGAACCTACAACATCAATACGCAATACCGTGATGACAAAGAATATATCTCAATGGCTAATGTACTCAAAAAAGAAAGCATCATCAACCTTGATTTCTTATTCGCAGATCACGGACCGACTTGGCATAACTTTGATGCAAAAGCATACGAACGCTCGGAGACTAATTTTGTGGTCGTAGCGACTGAATTGACAAGCGGAAAAGCTGTTACCTTTAATAAACCAAAACCAGGCAAACCATTTGTGAATGCTTTAGAAGCTTCATCTTCTATGCCTTTTATCTCAAAACCAGTCCAAACAGTCAAAGGATTATGTCTAGACGGCGGGATCGCTGATTCGATACCTTATGATCTAGCACAACAAGCAGGTTTTGATAAGATCGTAGTCGTCAGAACTAGAATGCGAGATTACCGCAAAAAACCAACTAGCTTTGCCCTTCAAAAGCTCTATCACCGCCATTTCAAAACTTATCCTAACTTTGTCAAAGCTGCGATCGCACGCCCAGAAAATTACAATAAGTCGGTCGAAACCTTGAACCAATTAGAAAAAGACGATAAGATCTTTGTTTTAGCACCAGAAACACCTGTTAAAGTCGGCCGTTTAGAACACAACATCAAAAAACTCGATGAACTCTATCAAGTAGGAACTGCTGACATGGAAAATAACTTCGATAAAATGATCGCTTATTTAGAAAGCTAATTTTATGTATCACAAAAAGACCGCTGGGATAATCCCAACGGTCTTTTCTTATAACATCAATTGTAATTAAGCGTTGCCGCCGTTTTTCTTGATGATCTCTTCTTGGATAGCCTTTGGCACTGGTTCGTAGTGATCCATTGTCATTGTAAATGTACCACGACCTTGTGTTGCAGAACGCAATGTTGTTGCGTAACCGAACATTTCGGACAATGGAACAAATGCGTTAACAACTTGTGCGTTACCACGAGCTTCCATACCTTCAACACGACCACGACGAGCTGTCACGTGACCCATAACATCACCCAAGTTGTCTTCTGGAGCAACAACTTCGACTTTCATGATAGGTTCAAGAATTACAGCACCAGCCTTGGATGCAGCGTTACGCAAGGAAAGTGATGCAGCGACCTTAAATGCAGCTTCAGAGGAGTCAACATCGTGGTAGCTACCATCATATAACTTAGCCTTAACGTCGATCAATGGATAGCCAGCCAAGACACCATTTTGCATAGCTTCCTTCAAACCTTGTTCTACTGAAGGGATGTATTCACGAGGAACAACACCACCGACGATAGCATTTTCAAATTCGAAGCCTTTACCTTCTTCGTTTGGTGTAAATTCGATCCAAACGTCACCATATTGACCTTTACCACCAGATTGGCGAACGAACTTACCTTGTGATTGTACTTGTTTTGTGAATGTTTCACGGTAAGCAACTTGTGGTTCACCAACAGTAGCTTCCACGTGGAATTCACGCTTCATACGATCAACGATGATATCCAAGTGCAACTCACCCATCCCAGCGATCAATGTTTCGCCTGTTTCAGGGTTTGTTTCAGCCTTGAATGTAGGATCTTCTTCAGCAAGTTTTTGTAAAGCAACGTCCATCTTATCTTGGTCAGCCTTAGATTTTGGTTCTACAGAAACTTGGATAACTGGTTCTGGGAATTCCATGGATTCAAGGATCAATGGGTGCTTAGGATCTGTCAAGGAGTCACCTGTTGTTGTGTCCTTCAAACCGATAGCAGCAGCGATATCACCAGAGAATACTTCAGCGATCTCGTTACGGTGGTTAGAGTGCATTTGCAACAAACGACCTACACGTTCACGCTTGCCTTTTGTAGCGTTCAAGACGTATGAACCAGCTTCTAAAGTACCTGTGTAAACACGGAAGAATGTCAAACGACCAACGAATGGGTCAGTTGCGATCTTAAATGCTAAACCAGCAAATGGCTTGTCATCATCAGCAACAAGTTCAACAACTTCGTCTGTATCTGGGTTTGTAGCGTTATATGGCTTAACATCTAATGGAGATGGTAAGTAATCATTAACACCATCAAGCATCATTTGAACACCTTTGTTCTTGAAGGCAGAACCAGCAAAAACAGGGTATACATCTAAGCTAAGTGTAGCTTGACGAATAGCTTTCTTGATCTCTTCTTTAGAAATTTCTTCCCCACCAAGGTATTTTTCCATGATGTCTTCATTAACATCAGCTAATGCTTCGATCATTTCTTCACGGCGAGTTTGTGCTTCTTCTAAGTATTCTTCTGGAATATCAACTGTTTCCCAGCTAGCACCGGAAGCATCTTCATCATAAAGATCAGCTTGCATTTCAACCAAGTCGATAACACCTTCGAATTGATCTTCAGCACCGATAGGCATTTGAACTGGCAATGGGTTTGCTTGCAAACGGTCCTTGATCGTGCTTACAGAGTAGTCAAAGTTAGCACCGATCTTGTCCATCTTGTTGATGAATACGATACGTGGAACACCGTATGTTGTAGCTTGACGCCATACGTTTTCTGTTTGTGGTTCTACACCAGATTGAGCATCCAAAACAACTACCGCACCGTCAAGAACACGTAATGAACGTTCTACTTCGACAGTAAAGTCAACGTGTCCTGGGGTGTCGATGATGTTGATCCGGTTGTCTTTCCATTGCGCTGTTGTAGCAGCAGATGTGATCGTGATACCACGTTCTTGTTCTTGTTCCATCCAGTCCATTTGTGAAGCACCATCGTGTGTTTCACCGATTTTGTGGATCTTACCTGTGTAATACAAGATACGTTCGGTCGTTGTTGTCTTACCAGCATCGATGTGAGCAACGATCCCGATGTTACGTGTTTTTTCCAATGGGAATTCACGCTTGTTTGCCATTTGAGATTTCTCTCCTTCCAAAAATAAAGATAATAGTAGTTCTTTTTTCAAAAAAATGACTACTATAAGATTTACCTATCTAAATCATATAATAGTCATCCTAAAATTACCAGCGATAGTGTGCAAATGCGCGGTTGGCTTCTGCCATCTTGTGTGTATCTTCGCGCTTCTTAACTGATGCACCTGTATTGTTAGCAGCGTCCATAATTTCTTTAGCTAAGCGTTCTGGCATTGTGTGTTCCCCACGTAAACGTGAGTAGTTAACTAACCAACGCAAACCTAATGTTGTACGACGTTCTGGACGAACTTCGATCGGAACTTGGTAGTTAGAACCACCGACACGGCGAGCTTTAACTTCCAAAACAGGCATGATGTTCTTCATTGCTTCTTCGAACACTTCTAATGGATCGTTACCTGTTTGTTCCTTAATAATATCAAAAGATTCGTATAAAATTTTTGATGCAGTCCCGCGCTTACCGTCTAACATCAAACGGTTGATCAAGCGTGTAACCAATTTTGAGTTGTAAATTGGATCTGGGAGCACTTCGCGTTTTGCAACGGCACCTTTTCTTGGCATCTAAAATGACCTCCTCAAATTCTAGCTACTTCTTCGTAATTAAGTATTTTTTAGTTATTTATGTTTAATTATTTCTTAGGTTTCTTAGCACCATACTTGGAGCGACTTTGCATACGACCGTCAACACCGGCTGTATCTAAAGCACCACGAACGATATGGTAACGAACCCCTGGTAAGTCTTTTACACGACCGCCACGGATAAGAACAACACTGTGTTCTTGCAAGTTGTGGCCGATACCTGGGATGTATGCTGTAACTTCGATCAAGTTAGACAAACGAACACGAGCATACTTACGTAAAGCAGAGTTAGGTTTCTTAGGTGTCATTGTACCGACACGAGTTGCAACCCCGCGTTTTTGAGGAGCAGGATTGTTTGTTTGTACTTTCTTGTAACTGTTATACCCAAAGTTTAAAGCTGGGGAATTAGATTTTGAACCTTTAGACTTACGGCCCTTACGAACTAATTGGTTAATTGTAGGCATATCTAAAGCTTCCTCCTTCCTTGTCTCATGTATTATTTTTAAGTACACACATCCAGGAGTTTCTTTTTTGTGAATAAAAAAATAACGTCCCGATGTACGTCGTTTAAATGTGTGCTAACTTGCTCACAGCCAGCACGATCTTGGGACGACCCCAAGAGAACTGTTCACATAAAGCACCTTTTACAGATTACCACGTTTAAACAAGGAATGTCAAATAATATTTTCAAATTATGCACAATTTTTTTCAAAGGTTTTGCGTATCTATAAAGTGAGGAGCTACACCCTTAGGCTATCTGAGCTAGTCAATGTCATTACTCTCTTGTTAGGATATGGGAATACTAGCGTTGATGGTAGTAAATAAAATTAGGAAAGGAAAAGCTATATTTCTTTTTCAAATGTAATCATTTGATTACGTTTGTTCACGTTTTATATAGCAGGTTCTTATATGCTGATCACACTGATAACTATCTTAGGTTTATGTCTAGGGTCATTTGCGACCTGTCTAGCTTACCGCTCTAAATACCGATATTCATTGCTCTACCCGCATTCTTTTTGTGAAAATTGCCAGCATGATTTGACTTGGTGGCAACTAATCCCCGTCTTAGGTTATTTTTTACAAAAAGGGTATTGTCATTTTTGCCACCAAAAGATCTCACCCTTAAGCACCTACATCGAATTAGGTTTTGGCCTGTTACTGGGCAGTGTCTGCTATTTTTTACCATGGGAGATCTGGCCTAATTTCATTTTGACGAGTTTTTGGTTACTTTGCTTGAGTCTGGAAGATTGGCAAGATACGACTATTTCCCTTCACCTATTAGTATTAGGCGCCATCTGCTTACTAACACTTGCACCCTTGCAATTTTCCTTTACCCAAGTTGTTTTACTTAGCGTGCTCTTTTGGGCAAATTGGACTAAAAAACTTGGCTATGGTGATACCTTTGTTATCTTAGTCTTAGGGATAACACTAGGTGATCAAACTTTGACTAGCATTTTATTTATCGCCAGTCTAACAGCACTAATCTATGCCAAATACACTAAGCAACGTGCTCTTCCTTTTGTTCCCTTTCTGTCTTTGGGATATCTTTTGAGCTTACCTGTTGCTTTAGCTTGGGCTAAATTTTAAAAAAAGATAAGTTCAAGGGTCGATCCATGTAAAATCAAGCGGTTTCAATTATAATTTATAGTGTATAATGATATTTTTATATAGAGGTGAATTATTTATGAAACACAAAATTATTTTAGATACTGACCCAGGGATCGATGACGCTGTGATGATCTCAACTGCTCTGACCGATCCTAAGCTAGAGGTGGCTTTGATCACTACCGTTGCTGGTAACGTAACGGTTGATAAAACGACTAAAAATGCTTTAAAGCTAGTCGACTTTTTCAATAAAGATGTACCTGTAGCGGCTGGTGCGACTGACCCATTGATCAAAAAATTCGAAGATGCAGCTCGGATCCACGGTGAAAGTGGCATGGCAGGCTATGACTTCCCCGAACCAACAAGTAAGCCACTTGATTTGCATGCTGTCCAAGCTTTACATGAAACGCTCATGAACAGCGCAGAGCCGATAACTTTGATCACTACTGGAGCCTACACCAACATTGCCCTTCTACTGCGTGAATATCCTGAAGTCAAATCTAAGATCAAGCAGATCATTGCAATGGGGGGCTCATTAGGTCGTGGCAATATGACTAGTGCTGCTGAATTCAACGTCTTTACCGATCCACATGCTGCTCAGATCATGTATAGTTCTCAGATCCCACTTATCATGGTCGGGCTAGATGTTACTCTTACTGGCCGGATCAGTGATGAAACGACAGATAAGCTCAAACAATTTGGGCGTGCTGGTCAAATGCTCCATGATATCATCGGTCATGACTTTGACCATGATGAGACCGGAACAGCGATCCACGATCTTCAAACGCTCTTTTATCTCGAACATCCAGAAGCCTTTGAAACTAAAGACTACTGGATCGATATCGTCACAGAAGGCCCCGCAGTAGGTGAAACTGTGGCTGATATCCGTGGTGCCTATCATGATGGTAAAACCAATGCTAAAGTCTGTGTGGGTATCGATACTGTTGCCTTTAATCAATGGTTATTGGATAAGGTCAGCCAAAATATGCAAAATTAGCCCAAACAAAAAGCACCTCGCATTTTAGCGAGATGCTTTTTTAGTATGTCAGCGATGCTTAGTTTTCATCATCTGCTTTAACAGCAGCCATCGCTTCTTTTGCTTCAAGTGATTTTTCCACGTCGGAAATAGAGTAAACACTGTCAGAAGCAGTACCTACTTCTTCAGGAACGATATCACGGTACTTCTTCATACCTGTACCAGCAGGGATGATCTTACCGATGATAACATTTTCCTTCAAACCGATCAATGGATCGTTCTTACCACGGATAGCAGCATCAGTTAGGACACGTGTTGTTTCTTGGAAGGAAGCAGCAGATAAGAAACTGTTTGTTTCCAAGGAGGCCTTAGTGATACCAAGCAAGACAGGACGTGCTGTTGCTGGGATACCGCCATTGATCAAAGTATCAACGTTGTTATCCTTAAAGTCATTGATATCCATCAATGTACCTGGCAACATGCTTGTGTCACCGGGATCCATGATACGAACTTTACGCAACATTTGACGTGCCATAACTTCAACGTGCTTATCAGAAATTTCTACCCCTTGCATACGGTAAACTTTTTGAACTTCATGCAAGATGTAGTTTTCAGTCGATAAGACGTCACGCACTTTGATCAATTCCTTAGGATCGATCGAACCTACTGTCAAGGCTTCACCACGGTGAACATAGTCGCCTTCTTTTACTTTCAAGACAGAAGTAAATGGTAAGGAGTATGTTCTAGTATCTGTTTCACCTTGAACTGTAACTTCTTTTGTACGTTCAGCTGGATTTTCTTCAACTGATTGGATGACACCCGTAACTTCTGTGATCGTTGCACGACCCTTAGGATTACGAGCTTCGAAGATTTCTTGCACACGAGGAAGACCTTGTGTGATATCGTCTCCGGCAACCCCACCGGTATGGAAAGTACGCATCGTAAGCTGAGTACCAGGTTCACCGATAGATTGAGCAGCCACAGTACCAACTGCTTCACCCACTTCAACTTCATCACCAGTAGCCATGTTACGACCGTAGCAGTGTTCACAAACACCATGACGTGTGTTACATGTGAAGGCTGAACGGATCGTGACCATTTCAACACCAGCATCAACAACTTGTTGTGCCATCGTTTCATCGATCATAACATCAGCTGGAACGATAACTTCGCCTGTTTCTGGATGTTTAACAGCCTTCATCGTGTAACGGCCTAAGATACGATCGTATAATGGTTCGATCATTTCGTTACCTTCACGGATAGCTGTAACATCTAAACCACGGTCAGTACCACAATCTGTTTCACGAATGATAACATCTTGGGCAACATCTACCAAACGACGAGTCAAGTAACCAGAGTCAGCTGTCTTAAGCGCCGTATCGGTCATACCTTTACGAGCACCGTGAGTGGAGATAAACATTTCCATCACAGAAAGACCTTCACGGAAGTTCGCGATAACTGGAAGTTCCATCGTCTTACCGTTAGGAGCAGCCATCAAACCACGCATACCAGCGAGCTGAGTAAAGTTAGAGATATTACCACGAGCACCGGAATCACTCATCATTTGGATCGGGTTAGATGGATCCATCTTTTCAACTAGCTTAGCTTGGATGTCATCTTTAGCCTTGTTCCAAATAGCGATAACACGGTTGTAACGTTCGTCTTCTGTGATCAAACCACGACGGAATTGCTTAGCAACTGTCGCAACTTCTTTGTGAGCACGTTCAACGATCTCTGGCTTTTCATCAAGATCAGTAACGTCAGCGATACCCACTGTTAAACCAGATTTAGTTGATTCGTAGTAACCTAAGTCTTTCATACGGTCCAAAAGTTCTGCTGTAGCAGTAACTTTGTAGTCTTTGTAGACTTGAGCGATGATGTCTGATAAGAAACCAGACTTGAATGGTGCTACAAGATCAGCTTCAGCCAAATATTCATGGATATCTTGACCTGGTTCTAAGAAATACTTATCTGGCGTCTTGCCGGACAAGTTTTCTGTAGTTGGTTCGTTAAGGTATGGGAAATCTTCTGGCAAGATCTCGTTAAAGATCGCTTTACCAGCTGTTGTCACCAAGATCCGGTCTTTTTGCCAGTCTGTAAATGGTGTACCTTTAGCAGCCAAGGAAGAAGCTTGCAAACCAATACGTGTGTGCAAGTGCACGTAGTTGTTTTGGTAAGCTGTGCGAACTTCGTTGACGTCTTTGAAGATCATACCTTCACCTTCACGATCTTTTTCTTCGATCGTGATGTAGTAGTTACCGATCGTCATATCTTGAGATGGTGAGATGATCGGCTTACCATCTTTAGGTGCCAAGATGTGGTGTGCAGCAAGCATGAGCAAGCGTGCTTCTGCTTGAGCTTCATCAGATAATGGCACGTGGATAGCCATTTGGTCCCCGTCAAAGTCGGCATTGTAAGCTTCACAGGCAAGTGGATGCAAGCGCATAGCTTTACCGTCAACTAAGGTAGGTTCAAAGGCTTGGATACCCAAACGGTGCAATGTAGGGGCGCGGTTGAGCAAGACTGGGTGTTCTTTGATAACATCTTCTAAAACATCCCAGATATCATCGTCACGACGATCGATCTTACGCTTAGCATTCTTGATATTAGAAGCCATACCACGCTTAGTCAATTCACGCATCATGAATGGTTTGAACAATTCCAAAGCCATTTCATGAGGGATACCCATTTGGTTAAGTTTCAACTTAGGACCAACATCGATGACCGAACGACCAGAGTAGTCAACACGCTTACCTAACAAGTTTTGACGGAAGCGACCTTGCTTACCTTTAAGCATGTGAGATAAGGACTTCAATGGACGGTTACCAGGACCTGTTACCGGACGACCACGACGACCGTTATCGATCAAAGCATCAACAGCTTCTTGCAACATCCGTTTTTCGTTTTGCACGATGATACCAGGTGCATTCAAGTCGAGCAAGCGTTTCAAACGGTTGTTACGGTTGATAACACGGCGGTACAAATCGTTCAAGTCACTTGTTGCAAAACGGCCACCTTCAAGTTGGACCATTGGACGTAGATCTGGTGGAATAACAGGAATTGCATCCATTACCATCCAGTCAGCATGGTTACCAGAGTTCAAGAAGGCTTCCAAGATGTCCAAACGGCGAACGGCACGTGTCCGTTTTTGACCAGTTGCTTCTTTTAATTCTTCTTTTAATTCAGCACATTCTTTTTCTAGATCTACATCGCGTAAAAGTGTCCGGATAGCTTCAGCACCCATTGCTGCCTTAAAGCCATCCCCGTATTCTTCACGTTTTTCACGATATTCACGTTCAGTTAAGAGTTGTTTTCTTTCTAAAGGCGTGTCCCCACCATCAGTAACCACATAAGATGCAAAGTAGATGATCTCTTCAAGGGCACGAGGGCTCATGTCAAGCACAAGACCCATACGGCTAGGGATACCTTTGAAATACCAGATATGTGTTACAGGGGCAGCAAGTTCGATGTGACCCATACGTTCACGGCGAACTTTTGCACGTGTGACTTCAACGCCACAGCGGTCACATACAACGCCCTTATAGCTAACTTTCTTGTATTTTCCACAGGCACATTCCCAGTCTTTTGTAGGTCCGAAAATCCGTTCATCAAACAGACCGTCTTTTTCTGGTTTCAACGTACGATAGTTGATCGTTTCTGGCTTCTTGACTTCACCATAAGACCAGCTTCTGATCTTATCGGATGAAGCAAGGCCGATTTGCATGCTATCGAATTTATTGACATCGATCAAAGGACCGACCTCCCTTTCTTATTTTGAAATACGAGTGTTTACTACTTTTCAACTTTTGTTTCTTCTTCGGCTGGTT
>NZ_CAQLEL010000090.1:0-3362 GCF_948826705.1 uncultured Ligilactobacillus sp. | reverse complement strand
GTCGGCGAGCCGATAAGTGAAAGAGCCGGAGCGGCGGAAAAGTTTGACGGCGTTCGCATTGCTCGGTATGTCTACAATCGAAGCCTCGATTAAACGGCATTTGACAACCGTCTGAACGTTGTTTAAATCCTCCTGCGTCACATTGTCGATACCGATTGAGACACAACGCAGAAAACCGTTGTCAACCTGCTTTTTAATCTTTGCGCCCAACTCGGTGCTTTCATCAAAAACCGCGTCTGCGATTAGCTTGGTGCCGTCCTTGCGGATATTCTCCCAGCGGCCAACAACGCCGCTTTCGCGGTCGTGCATGTAGAGCATAACCGGGTTACGTTCAAACTGAGCCGTGTCGATTCCGGCTGTCTGAACCACAAAGCCGTAAGAGTTCAGTGACTCGTCCGAAAGTATGAAAGTTGTTGTTTTTGTGTCGTTTGCCATTGTCATAATGTTTGGCGCAAAATTGGCCGTCATATTATGGGGAATGATAAGTCATGTTAAAAGTTGTTATTGTAGGCGCTAATCATGCTGGACTTGCTACGGCACGCTACTTACTTGAGAGTGGAAAGCCACTTGAGATCACTTTGATCGATAAAAACGATTCTTCTTTAGGCTATATTGCAGGGGCTACACCGTTATTGATCGGGAAAAAGATCCCATCTTATAAAAGCTTTTTTTCGGCAGATATCGAAACGATCGCCAAACAGGTGACTCATTTCTATACTAATTCTGAAGTCATAAAGATCGACTTTGGCTGCAAGCGGATCTTTGCTAGGGAAAATAAAGGACGGCGTTTTAACTTTAAATATGATAAGCTCGTTTTAGCCACTGGCTCTAGTCAGCAAGACTTGTTGGTAGAAAATAGCGAATTAAATGGGATCTACAAGATGAAAAGCTTAAAAGAAGCACTATTGATAAATCAAAAATTGTCGACGAGAAACTGTCGCAATGTTGCAGTGATCGGTGGTGGTTATATTGGTGTTGAGATGGCAGAAGCATTTCAATTGCGTAACAAAAATGTCAGACTGTTTGAGATCAAAGATCATGTCCTAAACACGCATTATGATAAGGAATTTGCTCAGTTAGCGCAACGCAAATTGAGCGAAAATGGCATCGAGCTTCAAGTAGGTGAAGAGATCGTGAGATTTGAGGGACGTAATGGAAAGCTCACGGGTATCATCACGAGACAAGCTAGTTATCCTGTTGATATGGCTATTTTGGCGATTGGTTTTTTGCCTAATACTCAATTGGGGAGAAATTATCTGACTTGTTTTACCAATGGAGCATATGTTGTAAATAGTGCGCAGCAGACTTCAGATCCTGATGTCTATGCAGTTGGAGATTGTGCAACTTCTTATTCTAAAACATTAAAAGATCAGATGGTCGATTTTTCAGTCGCTAATGCTTTACGTGGCAGTTATGCTGCAGCTAAGAGTATTGTTGATGAGAAAGTTATTTCTGACGGAACAGTCATGACTAATGCTGTTAAAATTTATGGCTTAAATTTTTTTGCAACAGGTCTGACGACTGAAAAGGCGCATAAATATGGAATCGAGATCGAATATGTTGACCATGAAGATTGGGTCTTATTGCCAGCGATGTTGAATAATAATAAGGCTAAGATCAGACTCATTTACACTAAAATGGATCGACGTTTAGTTGGGGCACAAGTTTGCTCTAAAGCTGATCTATCGGGAAATGTTTCCGCGTTGACTTTGGCAGTTCAAAAGGAGATGACGATCGATGAATTGAGTTTTTCAAAATTCTTCTTTTACCCTTATTTTAATTTGCCAAACGATTTGTTGATCAAAGCTGCTCAAGCAAGTGAGAGCAGATAGGTGAAAATATTCAGAATAGCATTTTAACAGAGCTTTTATAATAAAGTTATTTGTTATATGTTATAATTAGAGAGTCGTTTTTTAACGAAGATAGCGTGTGAGCTTGTAAGAATTTATAAAGGAGAGTTTTAAATGGCATTAAATCTCATGTTAATGGGTCTACCAGGTGCTGGTAAAGGGACTCAAGCAGAAAAGATCGTGGATCAATACCATGTTCCGCATATTTCTACGGGTGACATCTTTCGAGCTGCAATGAAAGATAATACTCCAATGGGTGTAGAAGCTAAGCGCTACATCGATAAGGGAGAATTAGTACCTGATGAAGTGACTAACGGGATCGTAAAGGAACGTTTAGCCAAAGATGACGTTGATAATGGCTATATGCTTGATGGTTTTCCACGTAATATGGCTCAAGCAGAAGCATTAGATACTTTTGGAGCCGAATTAGGTAAACCTTTGAACTGTGTGATCAATATCCATGTTGATCCAGAATCATTGATGGAACGTTTGACTGGACGCTATATCTGCCGCAACTGTGGTGCAACTTACCACAAGATCTTCAATCCTACTAAGGTCGAAGGTACATGTGATCGTTGTGGTGAACACGAATTTTATCAACGTGAAGATGATAAACCTGAAACAGTCAAAAATCGCCTTGATGTAAACATCAAGATGAATACTCCGCTACTAGATTTCTACAAAAAACAAGGGATCTTACATGAAGTAGACGGTAACCAAGATATCGATAAAGTTTTTGCAGATATCAAGGCTGTTTTAGATCAAATCGACTAAAAATCAAATAAAAAGATACACCTGGATTGTCATTTTTTTAAAATAGTGCTTGCATCCAGCTTGGCACTATGATATGATAATTCAGGTTTATCTTTTCAATAGGCTCAGTTTGCCATTTTGAGCAAACGGAACTTGCGGAAAAAGGTGGGACTCCATAAAAAGCTTCTCACATTTTTACGTGTAAAGTTTTAAAACCAATTTAAGGAGGTACTTTTGCGTGGCGAAAGATGATGTGATTGAAATTGAGGGTACGATCAAAGAAACGTTGCCAAATGCGATGTTCAAAGTTGAACTTGAAAATGGACATGAGATTTTAGCTCACGTTTCCGGTAAGATCCGCATGCATTATATTCGTATTTTACCAGGAGACAAGGTTACTGTTGAAATGTCCCCTTATGATTTGACTAAGGGTCGCATTACCTATCGCTTTAAATAGATTGTACTTCAAAAATATTTAGGAGGTATAATTCATGAAAGTAAGACCATCAGTTAAACCAATGTGCGAACATTGCAAAGTTATCAAACGCAAAGGTCGCGTTATGGTTATTTGCGATAATCCAAAGCACAAACAACGTCAAGGATAATAATTAATCAGGAGGTGTAATTGTAATGGCTCGTATTGCAGGTGTCGATTTACCACGCGACAAGCGTATCGTTATCGGCTTAACTTATATTTACGGAATCGGTAATACAACAGCTAAGAAGATCTTAGCTGAAGCAGGTGTTTCAGAAGACGTT
>NZ_CAQLEL010000089.1:0-1673 GCF_948826705.1 uncultured Ligilactobacillus sp. | reverse complement strand
GTCTTACAACTCTGTCACCGTGATCTCGATATGCGGATCATCGGAGTAATACTTGTGTGCATGTAGATCAACTATGCGTGCGTCATCTGTCCATAAAATGCCGTTTAAGGCGTCTAACGTACTTTTGATGTAATTATCCAAATCTGGTTTTACTGTTGGTCTATGCTCACCTGAGAGTCTTCTGGAGCGTTCTATCTTTGATAGTGACTTCTGCAATGGACGATAGAAAGAAATTTCGACTTCGATTGCTCCATCAGCTCTATCACCGCGATAGAGTTCTTTTGCTAGTCGATAGAGCTCTTTCTTGTACTTCGACACTTTCGGCGGATCGTACACTCTGATACTTCTGCCATATCTTGTAGCTCTTGGACGTGCCTGCTCGACCGGTTCGATATGAAGTATCATCGTTTCTTCTGTTTATTCAAAGCGACCAGCTCAATCAAGATCAAGCTCAGCAAGAACGCACACAAGAAACCGACACTGACGATTGCTTGCAACATGTCACCTACAAACATGTTCCAGAAAATCGATGCAACGATGATTACAAACGCGATTAAATTATACTTACTCATTTACTGTCCCCTATCTTCGTTATTTTTCCTAATTTCTCTTATCACTGCTCCTACTACCACTGCGATAAATGCCAAAACAAATACAATTCCCAAAACTGTACTCACAATAAGTAGCACGAGAAAGGTGTTTACCAACAAATCAATCAACATTTACATCACCTCACTCATTAATTGCATACCCGATAAAAATTCCGATCGCTAGAAAAGCTCCAGCGATCACGATTGTTAATGCTGTCATTTACTCAACTCCCAAAACAAACTTTTTAAAATTCTCCAAATATCTTACTTGTTGCCATAAGTAAGGATCATTATCATCCGCTGGTGTATGCGATAGATAGTAATCGCTTGTACGTTTAATTACATCTTCGATCACCGACATCGGATAGCTGTACTTACTTAGCAACTCAGCTATTCTTTCTTTAGCTGTCACCTTTGTTCTCCTTTCAAAAAAGCGGACCACCGTGTTTTGCTCCTCTGATCACCAAAGATAGGACGTTGCCCAATCACTCTTCTTCCTCCACTAATTCATAAGTCTTCTCAAAAATTTCTTTCTTGATTGCCCAATGCTCACCATCGAATCCAGTAGCAATATAATCGCCTACATCAAACTTCATATCGCCTTCTAGCGTTTTCAAAGAATAACCAGGTGGCAAAATTTCTGAAATAAACGGTGCATACTGAATTGGATATCTCATCATCATTTCAAACGATCCGTCAAATTGTTCAGCTTTGATCGTTGCTGTCTTTCTATACTCTTTTAGCATTTCTCATTCCTCCAATTCATCTTCAGGTACTTCGACCTTTAACACGTTGAGATTAAGCCCTTTGGCTCGTGGATCTTTTTGCATCTCGTCGATTTCATCTTGCGTAAATTGTGATCGTCCCATTTCCGTCGGTGTTCCGCCTCCCCAATACCACGAGTCATTATAACGATCTACCCTTAAATACTCATCATCAAAGTTCAGTTTGATATAATACTTTCTCTCTTTGACCACATAATTACCTAAGACGTAAGCCCGCATAATTCTTTTTGTAAAAGCCCATCGGTCAATCTCTGGATATTTTGTAGCCTGTTCAGCCAACCTGCTAAAAAACTCTAGG